>DFFY01000113.1 GCA_002371115.1 Bacteroidales bacterium UBA3764 | reverse complement strand
CCGGCCGGGATGCTTGCCGATATAGCCGGCCATGAAATCCAGGGCTTCCTGCCTGCCGTTGCACGCAAAGCGCTCGCTGGCCTCCGCGTAGTCAAAGCCCACGGGCAGGGTCACATGCACATGGCTGTCAAAGATGCCGGGCATGATGAACTTGCCGCCCAGGTCCGTGACCTCGCCTTCGTAGGCCGCAAGGCCGGATTCATCGCCCACATAGGCAAATTTGCCGTCTTTCACCACCAGGGCCGTAGCCTCGGGCCGGTTCTTGTCTGCCGTAAAAATTTTTGCGTTCTTGATGATTTTGTCCGCTTTCATGATGGTGCGCTTTATTTGTTATTTGTGTCCACGTCCTTGGCGGCCTCAGGCAACTTGTACCAGCTGGCCTTCTTGGAATAGTCCGTTGCTTTCTCCCCATTGGCGTCCTTGTTACAGGCCGCCAGGGCCAGAGCCATAACGCCCGTCAGGGCCCAAACAAATTATTTCTTCATTATTTAAGTATTTACGTTTATCTTTTACTGAGAATCTGCTGGCTGGTCGTACATGCCAATAAACACTTACAGCCTCAAAAATACAAAAATTATACGACTTTATCAAAGAATCATAATCCGGCCAATCCACTTGACGTAAAATGGAACAACCTGGATATTAGCAAATTATCAAAAAACGCCTGTGCAATCTCGCATAGGCGTTTTTTGACAACAAACTAACTACCAATCAATTATATTTTACGGCAACTATCCCCCTCGCATTTGCCGCATTCGGGCCCAGTACAATGATGGTCTTCCCGGAAGATTTTAACGGAAGCAGGCCGTTGTTTTTCAGCAGCACCGGACCTTCCAGCGTCATTTGAAGGACCAGGGCCTGAGCCCGGTCTTTGACTTCCTAATCCAGCGCCCACGACAATGCATCGTTCCACCTTCCGGTGCCTATCACATCTTGATTAATGGCCCGAATGGCACCCGCATCGACTTTCTCTATGCGGTCATAAGTCATAAGTCCGTTAACTTCCACTTCCACATCGGTAGTCTGGGTGTAAACGGCAGCCGCGCAACCGGTTTCTATCAGTACCTTGAGCCTGTCGGCGTATATCTTATAGCGGGCAAGAATTTCCTCTTGAGACTTACACAGGCCCGCATATCCCCAGTTGTTACCATTCGGCTGCCAGATATGACCTTCTATGGGATAGCCGATGCCGCCATACTCTCCCAGCACGTTTACCATGGTCCTCTCAAAAACATTCATCTTGGGCTCCGGGTAATGATGGGCGTCCAGGATATCTCCGGCAAAATGGAAATTGCCGCCTGACGCCTCATTCACAAGGCGCAAAGGGTCCTTCTCTTTGGTAAATCTTACCACTTTCTCCGTGTCAAACTGGCCCCACGCCTCATTGAACGGAACCCACACCGCTATGCACGGAAATCCTTTGAGGCAATCCATGATTTCTCCCCACTCCTTATAATAATTCTTCTTCCAGCACTCCGGCACGTCGCAGTCTGTTCCGCCAATAAAGGAGTCCTTGGCCCAATGGTTGGACTGTCCCGCAGCCACTTCCGACGGACGAACCTGATTGTTCTTGCTTCCATGGTCTGCAATGCAGGGCATGTCCTGCCAAACCAGGATGCCCAGGACATCGCACCAATAATACCAGCGGGCCGGCTCCACCTTGATGTGCTTACGAATCATATTAAAGCCCCATTCCTTGGTCTTTTCAATGTCAAAGCGAAGGGCCTCATCCGTAGGCGCCGTATAAAGGCCATCCGGCCACCAGCCCTGGTCAAGGGGGCCGAACTGGAACAGAATCTCATTGTTGAGCCCAAGACGCAAAGAGCCCTGAGGCACACCTTTCCTTGTATGGTAAGTATCGGTATCCATCATTGCCGATATCTTGCGCATAGCCGTGTAGCCGGACACCTTGTCAATCACTTTTCCTTTCCGTAAAACCGAGATATCAAGACCATACAAATAAGGATTGTCAGGCGACCATAAGTTGGGCGTAGTCAACGGCAACACGACATCGGTCCCGTCGGCGGCAGCGATAACCGCACCAGAGGGTTTCTCTGCACTGTAACCTATACCGCCTTCCCTGAGTTGCACCCGGACCACATCACCTGCCTGGAGCCCAATGGCATCAACGTGTATCTTGATTAAACGGCTGTCAATGTCAGAGGTGGCCAGATAAGACTGGATGCTGGTTTGGGGAACGGCTTCCATCCAAACCGTCTGCCAAATGCCGGTAACAGGGGTGTACCAGATACCCTGCGGATGGGCAACCTGTTTCCCGCGTGGTTGCCAGCTCTGGTCCGAAGCATCCAGGACCTTCACCGTCAATTCCTGCGTCCCACTTTTCCTGACAAGATGCGTTATATCAAAAGAGAAAGGCGTATAACCACCGGTATGGACACCTGCCTTCTGTCCGTTCACCCACACCTCGGCCTGCCAGTCCACGGCGCCAAAATGCAGCATCAGGCGCTTGCCCTTCCACTCCCGGGGAACAGTGAAACTCCGTACATACCACAACGCGTTTTCCGGTCCCACGTATCGTCTCACAGCAGACAGAGACGATTCCACGGCAAACGGAACGACAATCTTTCCTTCCGGCTTGCCGAAATCGGAGTCCTTCTCCAGGATAGCGTACTCCCACTCACCGTTCAGGTTCATCCACGACGGTCTGACCATCTGTGGACGGGGATATTCGGGCAGAGGAGCCGAAGGATTCACCTGAGCTGCCCAACGCGTGGGGATATCGGCCACGGTCTGCGCCTGGGCGATATAACAAAAACAAGCCAGTGCCCCAAAAATAAAGAATCGTTTCATGCGTAATTATTTTCGAATGATTGTATGCATTTGAGGAAAATCTGAAGAGATGTAATCGATTCCATGCTTTCGCGCCCAAGCGGCCACTTCAAGGTCGTTTACCAGCCACAGGGTGGTCTCGATGCCCAGCGCCTTGGCTTCGGCGGCAGGAACAATGAAGCACAGGTGCCATGCGCTGTAGCCATAGTGCGAAAGCAGCCAGCCACATAGCGCAATGACTACACCCGCGCCAATGGAGTGGGAGGCATTCCAGATGCTTTGCTTGGTAGCCAGTTCCGAGTGCTTGAACCAATGCGCCATCATGGCGGCAATGGGCGGATAGGCCATTCCATGCACATAGCCATTAAGAATCCATAAAGAACCTATCAGATAGACCAAGCCTACCGTTGCCTTCCCTTCCCCGTCCAGAAGGGTCAGAAAGACATTCAGTTTCGGGGAAAAACAAATGGCCAGATTGATGATGCAGGAAAGCGTCAGGCCTGCCGACATCAGGATGCGTTTGGAATAACGGTCGGCCAGGACGCCGTTCACCATGCGGGAAAGGCCATAAACAATTCCATTTAAGGTAAGGAAGATACCCAGCTGTACCTTAGAAAGTCCCAGCGTGGCTTCCATGGCCGGAATGGCCGCGCTGAAGTTTTTCCGAAGAAAATAGTAGCAGATGTACCCTATCATCAGGACAATGAGGGTCTTCCACTGCAGTTTTACATATCTTGCTCTGACTGCCTGTTCCATCTTACAGACTAGGTCGTTTGATCAAAGGTAAACATTTCCCACGGAAGTTCCGCATCTTTTCCTTCGTCTAGTACGGCAGCGGCGTGGCAAAGCATGGGGAAATCGGCCAGCTTCGCCTTCCCAAGCTCCGCTTTCCGTGCAATGGCGCTGTACACCCTGCGAGAAACCACAAGGCTCTCCAAAGTAACCCCGGAAAGGATTTCCATAGCCTCCCTGTACGTTTTCCCTTCTCCCAGAAGAATTCCCACTTTGCGCGTGCGTCCGCCATATACCGTCACATACAGGTCCCCGATACCGATGTTCTCGCAGTCCCGGCTGGCGCCTTGCATTTCCAGAAGGAGACGCATTTCCTTCACCCCCTGATAGAAAGCGGCTGCCTGGGAATTGAAATGGAGGCCAGCGTCGGCACCGAAATGACGATTTACAAGGCCGATTGTCATTGCGATGGCAAGAGCATATCCGTTCTTCAGGGCCACTGCGCTTTCCAGCCCCACAACGTCGTTGGTAAGTGAGATGTGATAGTATGATGTCTGCATGGTCTCTTTCATCATGCGTATCTGCTGAGACACCTCACCGCAAAAGGCCACCTCGGTCTGGTCATGATACACCAGTTCGTAGCTGGTGCAGGGGCCTCCGATGGCATTGACGGTACGATGAATTCCCCTTTTGGCAAGTTCCCTCTGCCAGTAATCCGGATAAGAGATCAGCGTGCCGTCTTCCAAATTGATAAGTCCCTTGGTCACAGACAATACGGGAACGGATGGATTCAATTCCACCAGCACGTTTTCAAGGAACCAGTCCACGCCGAACGAAGAAACACCGCATATCACAAAGTCCGCTCCTTCTACAGCTTCTTTCCACCCCTCAAACTGATAATACAGTACGCCG
The DNA here is from genome assembly GCA_002371115.1 of Bacteroidales bacterium UBA3764. GTDB lineage: Bacteria > Bacteroidota > Bacteroidia > Bacteroidales > UBA932 > Cryptobacteroides. The sequence continues at coordinate 40,852 of DFFY01000113.1, read as the reverse complement.
GCCGGGAACGGACGGTCAAATTTGAGATGCTGTCCGTTTTTCCGGCAAGCCTCAATGATATCTCTGTCCAGCGGTGTACCCACCAGACGGACCTCATGTCCGTTTTCACGGATAGGAAATGCGAGAGCCGAACCCATCATGCCGGCTCCGATAATGGCAACAGTCTTCATAGTATTATTTCATTAAAAAAATTATCTTCCTCCCAGTCTTCCAGGCGGGTAATACCGTCCAGAATTTTGTATTTATAGGTTATCAAATCCATGTAAAGAGGCATATGGTCGGAGGGATTCTCGTCCGTATTCTTATAATTTCCCGGGAACCCGCCCAGAATCACATCAGCAGCGCCCACCTTGGCATAAACGTTTTCGCTGGCGAAAATGTAGTCAAGCCTGGAGCGGCCGTGATACATGCTTGGTCTATATGTCTGGCCATTAAAGCAGTATACCACATCCTTAAGCTTATCGGCAATAATGGGATAAACCTCGTAGCAAACAGAGGCTATGGGTTCTGAATAGGTGTAGGCGGGCTTTCCGCCATAGGGACTCACTGCATTTTTTTCCAGCGGAGAATAAGCGTTAAAGTCCCCGCAGACAATCCAGTTGGTCGTGGCCGCATAAGAAGGATTGTCCAGCGTTTGGGCTACTATGTATTCCAGATCGGTTTTTCTGAGGTCACCGTATTTGGCATATTCGTCGGCCGAAAGACTTCCGGAACTGTCATCGTCCAGTGTAGGCCTTAAATGAAGTCCAACAATATCATAGCCAGCAACAGAAACATGAATGGCGCCATGTACCAAATCCGTTGTAAGCGTCTGGTTTACAGTAAGGGGGCTAGAAGATGTAATAACTATCGGATAGGCATCCTTGCTGACTTTGGCCGTATGAGCATGTCCCCAGCGCGATGCAATTACATTCAAATCCCCAGCCTCGCACAGCACCAGCACATCCGGTTCCCAGGAATTCACCCAAGCAACAAAGTTGTCGTAATTATTTGCGCTGTCGCGTTCCATCCCGTTAAGGGCATTGTAATAGAGAAGCCGGAATTTATCGGCCACCTCCACCGCCAAGGGCGTAAGTTTGCGGTAGTCACAACGCGACACACTGGTTGTTTTGCTCTTGGTCTTGGAAAGGAGCTCACCTCCGGAAGCATCCAGAAGGGAAATCGTGTAAGACGGCAGGGGTCCGGCCGCAACGGGGACATGAAAGACCCTGTTTCCGGCCAATGGCGTAAAAGTATAGGTAAAGTCATTCCGTCCCATGACGGCGCTCTCCGATGTGGAAAAACGGAAAGCCGCCACGGAAGCCGGTATTCCTTTCACCGTAAACTGCATAATAGCTCCCACGTGGGTAAAAGACAGACTGGTACCGGAGGCTGTCGCTTTCATTACAGCCGGCACATAGCTGTCTCCGGGCCAAGCAATAGATTCAGGGAGGGTTAATACGAGTTCTCCAGCCGACGAGCTCCAGGCGCCATCCCACCAGGGATAGGCGGCTTTTCCGGTGAAACTGCGCCCGGCTGGAATCTCTCCGCTAAAGGTGGCCGACGGAGTTCCTTCCCCACTTTCCAAGGAAAGGGAGACAACACTGCCGTCATCCAGCAGGACGGCGATTTTATCTCCGGTCTGCCAGGTCAGGTATCCCTCCTCATCCAGGGCGGACTTGGAGGAAAAGCTTTCCATCGATGCGCCCAAACGCAGGGTAACGGTACTCTCCGGCTCCGGAGAAAGAACGGGCTTGTTCCCGTGACAGGCAGTTGCCAACAGCAAGACGGCCCATATGGTTTTATTCCGAATCATCATCCCAATCGTCATTTAATATATTCATTCGCTCCAAAGACGCCGTGACAAGCGTACCCTTTTCCAAATGCAGGTCCAAGATTGTGGCTTCCGGCTGCTGATAGTTATTCATGGGTTATTGTAACGGTTTGAGAATAATACTTTCCATCATTTCGAAGAGCGAGGGCCTCTATTTCCCCGCCGCGATGCTGGTTCATGACCAATCCTATTTTCATGTCATCGTAAGCTGTAAGCATGGCCACATCTCCCGAACTGTCTCCGGCTACCAGGACCGGTTGCCGGGAACCATGGGCCGGGGCAATCAGGCGGTCAATACAGGCCACCTTCCCCTCTTTGAAGGGTTGTGGATAAGACGGAGCATATCCTCCGTCAAGAAAACGGACGCCAAAGACCTCACCTTCCGTGAAACCCAATCCATTCTCCGGATTACAGGCCAGCGCCTCGACAAGCCATTCCGGCGAGGCCGTGCAGATATACGGTGTTATCCCGTTACGCCGAAGGCCCGCCATCAGGTTCTTCATGTCCTGCGTTATCACCAGCCCTTTTTCCGCCTTCCCGTGAAAGCGTCCGTCCGGTGAGATCCAGACCTCGTTCCACGCTCGTCCTTCCGAGAGCCAGTGACGCAGGCTTTCCAGCGCCTTCTCCCTGGGAATGCCCAGGAAAAGCATCGGTTCCCAAAGGCAGAGCTCCCCGTATGAATACTGCTCCCCGACAGCCGTATAAAACGCAAGAAAAGCTGCCCGAAAGTCAAGGTATTCCGCTGTCTGATGAATCTTTTCAAGTGGCACACCGGCATCTTTGGAGGCCTTCAGCCCCTTATATTCTTCATAGAGATAAGACCCCATTTCACCGGCAGTTAATCCCAGCCCGTCCAGCGGAAAATCCGTTCTGGAAAGGCCGTGAAGAAACTTTTCGTCCACGGCATCGGCGAACGCCAGATTCTCTATCTGCCAAAGCATCAGCGTATGCGTAACATCGTGAATAATAATGGTATTATCACAGTCAAAGACAGCGTAGCCTCCCTTTGCAGACTTATCGCTTAACAAGCTGCAAAAGGCCTTATAGGGCTGTTCTTCCCAGTTCCCACGTTCCAGAGCCGGGGCGCAGGAGGTAAGAAACAGGGCAACGGCAAGATGGCAGAAGTGTCTCATTCAAATATCTCATTGATAGGCCGGCACGTCCAGTGAGGCAACGGTTCAACGCCCAGGAGCTTGGCCAGTGTGGCCGTAATGTCCATTCCTACGGTAGGAGCCCCAATTTGATGGCCTTTTTTTATTCCCTTTCCCCAAATGACAAGAGGAGTCCGAAGGGTTTCGTCTACATACTCGGAAGAGTGATGATGCCCGTGACCGCCATGGTCGGAGGTAAGCACGAAAACAGTATCGTCGTCTTGTACCGCCTCCACCAAACTCTTTATTACACTGTCGATATGAGATGCATAAGTCAGGTATTCATCCGACTCCCAACCGTATTGGTGGCCCATGGCATCAAGGCTGCCAAAGTAAACAAATGAGAAATGGGGGTGGTGCGACTTTATATAATCCGCCGCCCAGGAAGACTCTTCCCAATCCCCTTCCTCCGTCTGTGGGAATTGGATGCAGTTTGTTACTGCCGTGGAATCCACAATCGAACGAATTACGTCCCACTGGAAAGTGACAAGGATGTCGCTTTCCGGATGCGTCTCCCTTTCAAGACGAAAAATAGTGGGCACTTCTTCGCGTTCATCGGTCCATACCGGTGTGACGTCCGGCTTGCGGGAATTCCAGCGCACATAGCCGTGGTATTCCGGAGCCACGCCGGAAAAGAGGGACATCCAATTAATGGCACTTGCCGTAGGAAACACGCAACGCTTGTCCAATGTCCAGGAGCCCTTGTCCATCAGACTTTTGACAAAAGGGAAATCTCCCTTTTCAAAACTGGCGGCAGACCAGCCGTCAACGCCGATGAACACTACTTTTGCAGGCTCATGGGATGTTCTGTTTGAGCAGGCGACTGAAATAATAGCCGCCAAAAGTATCAATAATCCTTTTCGCATTGTCTTCCTAATAAATTACGGCAGATTCTTCAAGACCGGGTAATCATTGCTGAAATCCCAGAAATCGGCACTCCAGCCTACCTCCCGGGCTTTCTGGGAACAGGTCATTCCGCCAGCAGCGGGCTTCCCGTCATAGGTTTTCTTTCCTCCGACAGTAATGTCCTCATCAGACCTGGGGGTCTTTACCGCTCCCTTTAGCGTATAATCAAGGTCGCTCCGATACCAGCAATTGCTGAAAGAAGTGGCCGCAGAACTTGCGCCCGAGTGCATCTGGCCAACAATTACCCCATAAGTCGCATTGCCCATATTGGGGAAACTGATCTTCCGGTGCCAGGCCAGAAGGCCGCTCACGCACCATTTCTTGGTGGCCTTGTCGTGCCCGCCTATCATACCGCCGACAGCATTGGCGCTATAAGTATTTGTAGGAGAAAACGACAAAGTGCTGTAGCAGTCGGAAATATTTATTTCCATGTCATTTTCGCTGGCCGAGTATCCCAAAATGCCGCCCGAATATCCGCTGTCCGCAGTAATGCTGCCTGAGGAATAGCAATTCCGGATGACGGCAGCTTTGTTTGCCCTGCCCAGAATACCGCCGCCCTGGCTGTTGATACAATCCAAAGAGCCGTCAAAAGCAGATTCTTCGATGATGACGTTGGCAGTTGCACCTCCAACGATACCTCCCAGAATTTTGGTATGGACGCTTCCCTGAAGGATGACGGAAGAATGGCAACGGCTAATTGTTCCGTCGGCGGCCACTTTACCGACAATCCCACCCTGGTAAGTATCACCGCTGGCGCCGCCAGAGAATGTCACTGTACCTGATACGCTACATTCTTTCACCGCCGATTCGGCATCAAGGATTTCTCCTACTATTCCTCCGGCAGCAGCCTGGGCAGTAAGATTCAAACCTGTAATGATACAGTTCTCTATGGTTCCGTTGGTAAGGCCGCCAACCAAACCGCCGACAGCCGAAGTAGTTCCTGTTACGGACAGGCCATCAACCGTGATATCGTGGATATAGGCAGCCGTATCGGTTCCGCCAGCCCTATAGGCCAGAAGGCCGCCGCGGGACGCACTGGCCGTATTGGTAACGATGGTGGCATCCTTGAACTTGAGGTTATACACTTCTCCCTTTATGGCCCCAAACAAAGAAGCGCTCCATTGGGTCATATTGAAATTACTGATGGTATGGCCGTCTCCGTCGAAGTTGATTGGGAAATTGTTTCCGATACTGTTGTTTTTATAAACCCAGTCCACCCCGGCCATGTCAATGTCCCCGACCAATTTAAAATACAGTTTTGAGGCTCCGGCATTGCTGACGATAAGGTCATTCATGTTCTGCAGGTGCTTGAGCGACTTTATCTGGTAGGGAGAATTCTCCGTACCTTCACCTCCCCAGAAGAGCGGCTCCTGCAGGTCATCGGCATCAAGGGACAACACGGTCACCCTGCCGGCTCCAAAGACAAGGCCATCGGCATCAACGGTTTTCTCAATCGCTTCCGTCTGACCGTCCGGCCCGCTCAGCGTAATTGTATATATACAGCCTGGCTCAAGGACAATCATCGCGGGAGGAACCATCATATAAGCCGCAATCTCCCTGCTTTCCTTAGTAACGTCCACTTCTTTTAATCCAATGGACAGCGTAGCAGCCTTCTCCCCCTCGGGATCATTGGTAAGCGGAATGACAGCCTCCGGAAGAGTAAGGCCAATGCTTTCCAAACCTGCAAAGCGCTCAGGAAGGTTGAATGAGAACTTAATAACCCCATTTTGGACAAATTCCTGACCGGGCATGTCAGCGAAAAACAATGCGCCGTATGAGGATAGTCCCGACAACTTCGCATTCCAACTCAAATGGTCCGTGGAGCCATTGCCGGTCTGAACCTGCCCCTTGTAGCTCCGGGCATTCCACGCGGCCTCGTCAGCGAAAGTGCCCGGATAGAGGACGGTGAAACTGCTGCCGCTGAGCGAAGGGCCGGTAAAGCCCGCTTTCGAGGCGGTCATGCCTTCCTCTACGATGGAGAAAAGGCTCTCGTTGATCCGAATGGCATCACCTGCCTCCCAGGCCAGGGACAGCCCGGGAGCATCTCCTGCAGTGAGGGACACCTTGGTGGAAACCACGGGCGGAATCTCTGCATTGATGAGCGTGGGGCCTCCCGTTTCATCAATGGGCGGCAGGCCCGGTTCTTCCTTCTGCTCCTCGGGGTTCACCTCCGGTTCATTCACCGGGGGCAACCCCTGGCAGGCTATGACGGCCATCGCAGCCGCTATAATCCATAATTTTGTTCTCATACGCACACAAAAAAAGCGATAAACAATTCATACTGTTTACCGCTTTTTGTGTTACTCTTCCAAGAGATTCCTCTGTTTTGCTTCCACCTGCTTGATACTTTCCGCTGTGGGTAGGTCTTCCGGCATGGTACCGCCTATATCGGCAATGGCCTTTCGCACCTTCTTCCCAACTTCATAATGAGCCTCGTTGGCTTTATCTTTTCCCTTAATGTGTTCGCGTCGGATTTTTTCTTCCGCCTGGGTAGCGCGAAACAGGTTCGCAGCCAGTTCAGTGCTACCCATATGATCAAGGATGTTTTGCCCTTTTTTCAAGCCTTTCTTCTTATGAATGCCTTGGGCTGTAAGTCCGTTATACAGGCCTTTATATCCAAAATTCTGGAATACGGCATAATCCAAAGGGGTTTCCACGCCTGCGTCATGAGCGGCATCGGCCAGTTTTGCATTGTGCCGCCTCAACTCTTCCCGAAGGAACAGACGCTTGCTTTCCTCAGAAGTAAGAGCCTGATACTCTTCCATCTGCTGAATCTCTGCATACCTTGTTTGGATAGCAAAGTAGGTCTGCGCCTGGGCAATCTCCGGCTTACGGGGATCTCCGTTCTGGGCGACCAAATAACAGGCATAACGAGTTAATTCAATGTCTTGCGTAGGCTTTTCTGTAAAACCCGCCTTTACGATTTTCGTGACGTCACGAAAATCGTTCAGAATGGTTCCTACGCTGGATTTACAGGCTTGTTTTGCCTTTTCCAAAACTTCAAGGAAATTCTCCCATCTCTTGTATCCGAGATAAGGGGCGAGTTCTCTTGCCGACCAAAACTCCACTCCGCTATCATCGAAGTGTTTAATGCTTTCAAACAGGGAAGCTACCTCTTTTGTCAATTCATTCATAGCTCACAGCACATTAATAATTCCGAGTGCAAAATACGAACAATTTTTGACGAAAAAAGAGTCTTTTCCTATTGCTTTTATCAAAAAACGGTAAACAGTATGTCAAAGAACGAATTAAATCCCGGTGGACGGGTTGGGCCCGCCGGGAGGGAAAAGCTTATTCAGGAAGGTTTTTCAGCGCAGGCTTAGCTCCGCTGAGATCCCATATGCCAGAGTCCCAGCCGAGATTTGCTGCAACAGCGCTTATCGTAGCGGAGCCCCCTGCCTCGATACCATCGTGGGTCCATTTCGTATTCGGAGAGGATGCAGATGTGTTGGGATCATTGCTCATAGACTTCGCCCCACTGAGATTCTTGACAGTCATCCCGTTCTTACGGTAATTGTCTGTCAGCGTAGCTTTCCAGGAGCCATTGCCGAGAATTGCGCCATAACCATTGTTGTTTAAAACATAATCGACAGAGCCCCACGATATACATTTCACAACAGAGACATTGGAAGTTTCGGTTTTACAGGTATCATGTTCCAAAGCGCCATATCCGATACCGCCGATGATGCCGCCTAAAACATTGCCGGCCGTATTGGTAACATCCACCGTTGAGTATGAATTTGAAAGTGCCAGCTTGCTGCCTGCAGCCGACCAGCCAACGAGACCGCCGGACCAACCGTCGTTGACGCAAAGGTTTCCGCTTGCATAGCAGTTGCTCACCTTATGAGCAGCATTCAAACTAACATAACCAACAAGAGCGCCTACACGGCGGACACCATTGACGGAATAATTCCATCTTCCCGACTCGGAGTATCCACTGACCGCAGGTCCTTCATAAGCACATTCGCTTATTGTAACGGCTGCGGTTGCACTAATCTCTCCGACAAGACCACCGGTATTAACGCAACCACGGACATTGGCTGTAACCAAATTCCTGGAGATTGAAATTGTAGCGCTGCCGCTGGCAAGGCCTACCAATCCGCCGTATTTGGAATATTTGTCATCTTTGCTATATACTGTGTATTTTACCAATCCGGCTACCTTGTTCCCTGACAAGGTAGCGCTGGTTGCCAATGTCCCGGCAATTCCGCCCAGATTGGTTACGCCTTCTATCGTAGCGTCAACCACGTTGTCCGAAGCCGTGAAGGACGCATTGTGCTGCCTGCCAACGATACCTCCTACGTGCGTATTACCACTTACTGTTCCGGACACACTTGCTCCGCTGATGTTGATACCGGAAACGCCAGTTCTGCCAAGTACACCTCCTACCCTGAAGCCTCCGGAAACAGTTCCATTCACGGAACAGCCATTTGTAATGGAGGAATTGGCGCCCGTGATATTTCCTGCTATACCGCCGGTCCCAACATTCCCATCGGCAGCAGTATCCGTACCAGAAACATTACCAGTCACATCACAATTGTTGATAACAGTGGCACCAGAGCCTAAACCTATGATACCTCCCACCTTATCGGTACCGGTGACATTGGCTGTTACAACATTGTTTGTAAGATTCACGGAGCCACCGGATTCACCCACAATACCGCCTACAGAAGAACTGGAACCGGATATTCCCGTCCACGGTGTTGTGCCCTGGGTAAGTGAGCAACCTGTAACAGAGGTGCCAGTATTTGCCGAGATTCGTCCAGCAACCCCACCCACATGCTCAGTACCTTCAATGCTGAAATTGGTTATTGTACAGTTTTCAATGCTCCTGGTAAGATTAGAAGAACCAGGGATAACACCTACTATGCCACCGACTCGTGTTGAACTCGATATAATAGAAAGATCAGTGATATCACAATTTTCAACAGTGCCATCCATCATGCGTCCGATAAGACCACCGGTTCCCTTGGTGTTATCTGAAATGGAGATAAGAGAGGTCAAAGTGGCTCCGGTAACATCAACATTGGAAATGGTACACAGTTGCGTATCATAAGCAATAATTGCAATAGAGTTTACGTCTGAATCAACAGCATTGGAAAGGGTCACATTCTCAAAAGTCAAATCCTTTACCTCGCTATTCTTAAGAATGCCGAAGAAACTTGCGCCGGAACGCGTAAGAGAGAAATTGCTTATAGTGTGATTATTACCGTCAAAATTGACAGGATACTTGGTGGCATTATCTTGAGACCCATTAAACATGCCCCATTTCTCCTCACCTGTAGCGGAGACCGAGCTCATGTCAATATCATCAATCAATTTGAAGTACACCTTAACGTTTTCTGTTCTGGCAAGTTTGATGTTTTTAAGGTTCTGCAGCGTCTTGATCTGGTAAGGATCCGAATCGGTGCCCGAACCTCCCCAGAAGAGCGGCTCGTCCCAGTTTTCATCATTGAGTTTAATGTTGGTCACCTTGCCACCGGCAATGGTGTAGCCACCGGCGGCAACTTTCTTGGTCTTTACCCAAGGAAGTTCAGGGTCTCCCCAGACTTCAATCTGGAGGTCTGTGTTCCCGGGAATGGTGTTGTCATTCCAAGAGACCATCATATAAGCGGTGAGTACTTTGTCGCCACCCAGAGTGATATAATCATTCGAACCATCTTTCAGCGTAAGAACCAGTTCATCGGTCAGGACATTACCTGCATTCGTGGTGCTAAAAATATTATCCGAAGCCTTCAAGGCCACTTTTTTAACCTTGGTGAAACTGTCCGGAAGTTGCAGTATAAAGCGCAGGGCGCCATTCTGTTTATTGGAGAAAGTCACGGTTGAATAATCGCCCACTCCGGTCTCGATAGCATTCCACTCCAGATGAGCAGTGCGGCCATTGCCATCCTGAACCTGAGAAGTGTAGTTGCGGGCATTGAGGGCTGCGACATCGTCGTAAGTGCCAGGATAGAATACCGTAAATGCCGTGCCTTCAACAGGAGTACCTTCAAATTCGGCACTCGTTGCAGAATATCCATCCTTGATGGTAAACTGTTCATTCCCGTCACCACCAGCAGTAGCAATCACGCGAAGTTTATCGTCAGCCTGCCAGGCAAGGGACATACCATTACCAACACCTTCATCTGTAAGGGAGACTTTGGTAATCTCCTCCGGAATACCCGCCTTAATAACGGAGGGATTGGTTTTAACTTCCTCCTGAGGATCAACGGGCTTCTCCTCCGGAGCAGGAGTTTCCTTGGCGCAAGACAGCACAAGGCCGATGGCTGTCAGGACAACAGCCGTCAAAACGATGTTTTTCTTCATAGTATAGGACATTTTATTCATTATCTTCATTAAACAAATCTTCTTCACCCATATTCTCGGGAATGCTTACGCAAAGCACCTGGTTGGGCACAATCAGAATATCTTCCGACTGCGGTGTCGTATAAAACTCTTTTTGCTTCATAATCCAGTGGTTTAAATAATGGAAACAAAATCTTCGATGAACAAATCACCTTCCGGCAAAGTTCCCGGAATCATAGAGTCCGTTGCACTGGCCTGGCACAAATGGTTGCCCGGGTGCAACTCCACTTCCTCTGTCGTAGGACAGGGATAGGTCATTTTCGGGATTTTTTTCATATGTATGGTTCTTAGTTTGATATCATCCAGTCAATGTATATAGGCATATGGTCTGACCCGCCGCGCATTCCGTCATGCTCATCCATAATGAGTTTCCAGTATTTTACTTTTGTGCTGCCGCTTGTCACATAAATGTGATCCAGCTGGTAGCCGTTTTTCTCCACGGTCGGTGCATACCGCCGCATAGAGGAGTAGGCCGCATTCTCGGCCTTGGCTGCTTTCTTTTTTGCGTCCACCATGAAGCCGCTGTGCTCTATCCAGTTAAGGGCCGGATGACCGTCCGAGCAGTTGAAGTCTCCGGTGCAGAATGAAGGATAAGTCCCGGCAATCTCCCGAATCTTATTCAGCAGCAGACGGGAACTGACAAGCATGGCTTCGTCGCTGAGAAAATCGTAGTGCGAATTGAAGTGATAGAAAACCTTCCCCGTTTCTTTATCGCGAAACTTCGCCCAGATGCAAAGGCGTGAACTGCCGCCGCCAAAACCATTCTTTTGGCCCGGATTCTCTGTATACCAGAAAATGCCGTCGTCCAGTTTTTCCACACGGGAGCGCTTCCAGAAAATCGCGTTTGAGAAATCCGGCTTTTCCAGATTCGTAGAGGCAAAGATGGACTCGTACTCGTCTCCCAGCAATTGTTCCAAGTCGTGGTATTCCGGTTCAAACGGCTCCTGAACACCCAAGACATCGAAACCGTATTCCCGGACAACCCAGTTTACATAAGGCAGCCTTTCCTCCCAGGCAGGACGCTTGGGGTCATCGTGCTTGTATTCGATATTGAAGGTTGCCACGCGAATGGGTTTGCCTGCCCAGGTTCCTCTTGCGTCCGTCACTTTCTTCCACCAAATGTCATATTCAGCCCTGGCTTCTTTATTCTTGTCGATGATTGTCCTAACCCTGGAGGCGTCCTTAATCACGTCAAGCGTACTTTGGCCAACTTCCACCTCCGAGGTAACGGCAAAACGGATTTCAGCGGCGCTTCCGTCTTCCGGAGCATAAGTCCAACAGATGTAAATGGAGCCGTTTCCGGGAGCACAGGCCACCGGTTTCACGGCATCTACACGTCCGTCAAGACGCATGCCGCCGTACCAGGAGGACCCTTCGTCGTCCGAAATATAAACATACAGCCCGTCAGGAACATAGCAAAGCCGCTGGTCCAAACGGCCATTTTTCACCAGCAGCCACTTGCCGCTGGGAAGAAGGGTGACGGAATAATCTGTAAAAGGTGAATAGAAGGAACGCTCCGGCTTGGACCAGGATTGACCGAAATCGGCCGATTCACTCCTATAGACCCATTCGTATCCGTGCGCTTGGGAGAACATGGCCATTCTTCCGTTTTTGAGCGGAATCAGTACCGGCCGGTTACGGCCATCAGACACCTTTTGGTCTATGGCGATGGTACCACCGAAGGACATCCAATGGTTTCCTTTATCCATGGATGCCTCTACGCCCACGGTTGTGCTGTCCTTCTGTACAGGGCGGATAAGCATCCCGCTGCGAAGGCGGACGGGATTCCCAGCCTCGTTCATCGCGACGGAGGCCTGTCTTTGAAGGGACGAAGGGCCGGACCAGGTTTCTCCCCCGTCCGGACTTGTAACGGCATAGAAGGCTCCTTGGTAAGTGTATGTCAACGACAGACTTCCGTCGGGGGTTCCCGACAGCAATACCGGCAGCAACGCCTGCAATATGAAACTCACCAAGGTCATTTGTATCGAACAGCTATAGTTCCAAACTCAATGGATGTCCAGTTCTCCTGATTGGGACGGAGGGACCAGTTGTCCGAGCCCTCGGGAGCCAGCGTATAGGCCTGTCGGCTGACAGGACAAATGCGCACGTACACTTCCTTCTGGCCCAAAAGGGAAGAAGGAAGACGGACCTGATGGGCGGTAAGGCCCAGTCCGCATTCCAGCGAAGTCACATAATGCACACCGTCAATCTCCTTTTCCCACCAGGGCAAAGGCCGCAATGTAATGGGAGGAATATCCAGCATGGCGAAGGTATGATTGTCCGTAGATACCTCCACTCCCCAATAGACCGGGCACATCCGGGTGTTGTACGCACTGTTGTCCCCTGCTGCGAAATTGAAATCCAGCACCAGTGTCTCCCCGGTAATTCCCTCCGTGGAGAACTGCAGCTCCACGGCATTGCCGCATTCATTCCCCCAATCCCACCAGTTTTTGGCCATGGTCCGCACCTGCATGGATCCCCTGAGAACCTGCCCGCGGTGTCCGCGGACATAGCCCTTGTCGGGTTCTATTTCCGGGTTATTGAGGTCCCTTCCGCGGTAGGTGGACGCCTCGAAGTCTGTCCAGACGTATCCCTTTCCCACATCCGGGAGCACTTTCTGGCGTTTGATATAATGCATCACGCCTTCTGTAGTGTTGAACGCATCGGCGTTGTCATTCCAGTTCCACTCACAGATGGTAGAGAAGGATGACGGGCCGGTCCAGTCGAAGGCAAAATCTTCTTCTTCCAGGACACGGATTTGCGGAGCGTGAATTTTCCCATAGCGGACAAGGTCGGACCGGACCAGGATGCCGGAAACCGTTCCCCTTCCCTGCGGTACGCCTTTTCCCATTCGGCGCCAGGGAACGCGGGGATTGAACACGGCATAGAAAGGGTTCCCGGCGCTGTCGGTGAGCAGCGTCTGCCAGGTGCCCATCATACCGGCATAGGACTCCAGGATATCGCAGTAGGATCCGTCTTTGAAGACGAATTCACTTTCCGGGATACTTACCCAGGTATACAGGTCATCCTCTGAGAGTTCGCTCACCCTGCAAAGACGGACGGGAACATCGGCCGCCGTACCCGGTTCCACGGAAAGGACGGCACCGTTGGGGATTTCGCGGATGAGCCTTCCATTCTCCTCGACAATGGCGCCGGAGATATCAATCTTCACATGCGCGTAACGCTCCAGTTTTCGGGCCTCCGGATCCAAATGCTGGAACACCAGCTTCACGCCATATAATGCCCCCCCCTCCTGCACTTCCACATAGGCCGTGCGGTTGTTCTGGGTGTAGGACACGCTGCGGTAATTGCTCTGCACGGTATCGTCCAGATTCGGGTGTGCCGGCGAGGAAATGACAATCCCCTCCAGAATAACAGATATGAGAAGCGCTATCAGCATTACTTATTGTATCGTACAGCCACGTAATTCAGGGCGTTGTTCGCTTTGGACGTGGAACCCGCGGCTCCATTCACGAACTTGGTGTCACAATATCCCTGCGGGGTATTTCCGGCAGTATCCGCAGGCGTGAGGCGGATATACACATCTTCTTTGTCCAGCATCTCCAGCGGCAGCGGGATATTGATGGGCTTATAACCGGCACTCTGCCAGGGCTGGGTGATGGACCAGAGGACGATGTCCGGCACGCTGTAGGTGCCCACCTCGGTCCAATTTGCTTCATTTTCATTGGAGGTGGCCCATTCCACTTTCCAGTGAACGGGGCTCTTCCCTTCCTGCGAAGCGTTCAGCGAAGAAATCTGGAGCGACAGGACATCCGTAGTAAGACCGGCAGTGGAGCAATGAATCTCCCAGGAATAGAACTGCCCCGAATTGCTGATCCATGTTTCCTTCATCCAGGCCATCGGCCAGCCCGCGTTGGCTAAAAGCTGTCCTTTATCCACACTTCCCGTATAGGAAGCCGCATAGTCCGAGCCGTCTTCCAGCGTAACGCCAAAACCGTTTACATTGGTGCATTTGTTGAACACCGGGCCCAGGTAACTCTGGTCATAACAGGGATAGCACCACGTGCCATAGGTGGCGTTGGGCGTACCCAGCGTGTAGGTGTGCGTCATGGTACCGGAACCCACCGTAGCGTTCCAACTGCGGTCGGCGTTGCCCTGACGCAGGTAGCGCCATTCGCACAGAAGGCCGGAGAAACCATCGGCAAAGTCATCGGCAAATCCCAAATCTTCCCAGCTCTGGTGGCGAATCTGGTACCGGCCCACCCCCTGGAAACTCTCATAGGCCTCACTGACCACGATACCGCTGACCGGACCACTGCCGTTGCCAATCTTCCGGCCGTCGCGACGATAAGGGCAGCTGGTATTGGTGAGCAGGTAAATGCTGCTACCGGCCTTGTCACGAACAAGGGAAGCGAACTTGGTGACGCGATCCACCTTATACAAGGAAGTATAGCCTTCGTTCAAGGGGGTGAGACCGCCTTTCCGGATGGGGAACTCGCAGTCCGCGAGCGTCACGCGCGTATAAAGGTCCGAGTCCTTCAGGGCCGATATGCTCATGACCTTGGACGGAATACCGTCCTCCCCCACCTTGGCCGATGCCGCCACCATCGAAGAGGTAATCTTCGCCAACGTATAGCGGTCCGGATTCGCCTCCTTCCTGAGTTCGGCCCCGGAAAGAAGCAAGGTTACACGAGTGAACGGTTCAAAGATGTTGTCCTGAACGGTTGCCGTCTCCAGCAAAAATCCATAACTGCCGTCCAGGCTTTCAAACACGGCACTCTTGTCCGTTGCCGTGTAGTCGATATCCGTAGAAGTGCGCTGCGGGTTTTCGGTTACGTTCTTCGAAGCGTTGTCGCTAACGATATAGCCTTCCAGGGACAGGTTCTCTTCGATGGAAATGGGCTTTTCACCCGCAAGGGCACGCACGGCCTCGAAAGTAGCCGGCGTTCCCACCAGGTTGCCGGAAGCCGCGCTGGTAGCCTGTGTGAGCTGGATGTCCTTCCGGATTTTCTGCCCCCATCCGTTGGTCCAGGCCAGCGTAAGAACGGCACTCCGGATTTCGGTATCGCTGGTGTTATCATCGGCCCGGATTACAACGGCATCCTCCTTTACGCTGCAGGCCTTTACCCAAGCGGCCGGCTCTGCGTCCGGATACTGGGCGGTGGCTTTCACCGTGGACGGGTCCAGCGTCATAGAGGCAGGAATGAAGGTGTCTCCCATCTTATTGTAAACAATCACGCTGGAGGCATTGACCGAAAGCGTATCCAGCATGCCCTCCTGACGAAGGATTACGGTGTCGCGGCGGGGCTCGTCGCTGGCCGAGAAAAGGATACGGGTGTAACGGCGGATACCGTTATTCCCGCTCACTTTCACCTTAAGCGTGCCATCGCCGGAAAAAGCGCGTGCATCCGGCACGGCCCAGGGAGCCTCGTCCAGGAGCGTGATGGTCCCGGAAAGGTTGGCATAATAGGGGATGGATACTTCCCCGCCGCCTTGGGCGGCCAATACAATCTCCGGCACAGCGCCCAGTTCCACAGCGGGCGTCAAACGCATATCGTCGTAATGGCAGGAAAGAACCGCCAACGCAGTCAGGAAAACAGATAGATTCTTTTTCATAGGCCATTAATTATATTGGACAGAAAGCTCGCCGAAGCGGACCACCGGGGAAAGGGACGTACTGTAGTTCTTGATGGTCCCCCCTTCCGGAGTAAGGAAATCGTTATCCAGCGACACGGCCGAAGCGGCTCTAACGCGTACCCAGACATTCTCCTGGCCCAGCAACGAGGCAGGAAGGGCCGTCACGTACTGGTGCATACCGGGAACGGAGAAACCGCCGATCACGTTGCCGTTCCAACAAACAACGGGGTTCATGGCGTAGATTTGGTCTATGGCCGTGAAGTGCGTCCCGTCCGTAGAGTATTCCACCTTATATTGCGTCGGTCCCTGGAAGTCATTGTTCGAACCGCTGGCCGATCCCTGTACGGCACTCCAGATGAAGACCAGGTTACTACCCGTCAGTCCGGCTGTAGAGAACTTCAGGCCGAACCAGGGTGCGTCATCCAGATTCGTAATATCGTCCGAAGCCCAGTAATAACCGCCCTTCTTGACGAAACTCAGCGCAGCGTTTTTCACCTGGCCTTTATAGTATCCGTCCGTGGAACCGTTATAATTTGTGAGCGCATCAAAAGCGACAGCGGTCTGAATGGTAACCAGGCTTTCCATGTTGCTGATGATGCTCCCCTCTCCCTTGAGGCCGGCCGAGATGGCGTCGGCTCCCTTCAACTGGGTATCACTCCAACCCTTGCGCCAGGACACAATTTCATGGGAGAAACGCTCTCCGGTGGAAGCGATGTCGCTCTCTTCCATCGGCCTGAGCTGATAGCGGCCCAGCCAGCCATTCCGCGCCCACCGCTTAAGGTCCGTATGGACTACGATGCCCGTAACAGAACAAGTTCCCTGAGGGACGCCATTGCCGTAGCGCCTCCACGTAACGGCGTTATTGATCAAGAGCTTAATCTCATTACCCTGGGCATCGAACATGCTGCAGGGCGTAGTATCAAACTTCTGGGGAGAACCGGACGCTCCGCTCTCGTTGGTCTTCATTCCGGCAGGGTTCAGCGTACTGACGGCAAGCGAATAGCCATCGTGGCAGTTGGTATATGCCCCTTGTTTGAAACTCATTTCCAGTCCGGGAACTTTCACAAGCGTATAAACATCGCTGTCTGTGAGCGCAGCGAGCGTCTTTTCACGAACGACCGGTTGTCCGTTGCCGCTAATGGAAAATGCAGCAGACGTAATTCCTTCGATGGTGTAGCGTTCCGGATTACTTTCCTTACGGATGGTTGTTCCATGAAGGTCCACCGTCACTCTGTCCCCTTTGTGCAGGATATTATCGGCACGGGTGGAAAAAACAATACGGAAACCGGACGTTCCATCGGGGCTTTGAATGTACCCCGTACGGCCATTCAGCGTACCATCCAGCGTAGCGGCATCGGTATTGGGAGCCGTTTCCATATTGGGCGAATCCATATCAGAAATCACTACGCCCTCAATAGCGCCATCAGCCGAGAAGAAATAGCTGTCAGCGGTGACCATTGCCTTCAGGTCACTGAAACTATAATGGGGAGTAAGCCCCTTCTGCGTGAGCAGATAGGTAAAGGTGGCCGTGCGGCCACCCGCATCCGTAAAGGGGAAAGAGAGCGTAGCGGAGCGTTCCGACGATGCCGTATTTTCATCCAGGTCCACAACCATAGCCAGTACACCTGTGGCCGCCAGACTAATGCGGGCCCAGGGCTGTGACGAACTGGCATTCCGGACAATATCCTTTAGGTAAGGAAGCAGATTGGTGGTAAACGGCAGCGATACGGAAGCGGCAAGGGAAGAGAAGGATTTCTCAATCACTTCTGAAGAGAAGGCCAGATACGGAGACTGGTCTTTTTGTGTGAGCTTCACTGTTGCTTCATACGCTTTGTCCAGCGCATCCTTGTAGGTGAGCGTAAGGACCGCCACACGCTCCACTCCCTCAAGCGCCGACACCTGCATGTCGACAGCCCCCTCCCCTATGGAAAGTCCGCTGAGCCAGTTCACCGGAGTGCCTTCCTCCGTAAGCGCCGTCACCTGAAGTTTGGCGCATTCGTCTGCCGGCAGATTCGTCAGAAACGGGAGTGCTCCGGAAGCGGCATCTCTGGGAAGTTCCACTATCGCCTCCGTAAAGCGCAGCTGAATATCTCCGAAGCCGGCCTTCTGCACCATGGAAACGCGGCGTGTCTCGCCTGCCGAACCGATTTCGATGACCGCCTTTCGGGCCAGTCCGTCGTTCTTATCATAACTGAATCTTACCTGTCCCAAGCCCTTACCGGAGGTATTCTCAAGGCGAGCCCATTCTCCTCCCTCCACAAGGGAGGCTGTCCAAGCATCGTTCGCATAGACAATCACCGGCGTAGTGCCTTCTTCTGCCTCCAGCTCCACTTTATCGCTCTGCAGAGAAAGCGGCTGGGAGAACTGAAACTTCTTTTCGCAGGAAACAGCCAGTGCCAACAGCACCGATAGGGTTAAAAACTTTTTCATTTCTCGTAAGCTTTATTGTCCAACGCTCCCTCGGAGAGGGCGACTTCGGTGTCGGGAATGGGATAATACTCGTGGCAGGGACGCAGATTATTCTTGAGTGCGTCATAGTCTGAGTATTCGTAGGTTCTCTTGTACCAGACGCCCCAGCGAACCAGATCAAACTTACGCTGGAACTCTCCCAGCAGTTCGCGGCCGCGTTCCATCTGGATTTCCTCCAGAAGGCGGTCTTTTGTCACAAATCCCGGATAGGACGCGATTCCTGCCCGTGTTTTAACGGCATTCAGATGTGCGATGGCTTCGTCCGTGCGGCCCACGGCATTGTAACATTCGGCCAGCATCAGAACCGCATCTGCATAGCGGAGAATGGGATAGTTGTTGCTGTCGGAGGTGTTGATCATGCCATAGCACCAGAATTTGGGACCGGGCCAGCTGCGGGAGAAATCCTTCCCGTTCCAGGAATAGACGATGGCCCAGCCAACACGGCGGTCGGCACTGCCCTTCACAAACAGTCCGTTGTGCAGGTAGGCGTTGGGGCGCATCGGCTGCCAGGCGGTGCATTCATTGCCGATTTCCGGAATCACGACGTTGTTGAACGTGCAAACTCCGGTTTCATCGTTCTTTACCTGCGGATAAGGCATCAGGACAGCAGCATAATTGGAAGAATACTGAAGGCCGCCGGGCGTATAGGTATGCTGCACCTCAAAGATGCTCTCCGGCGTATTTTTGATGCGGAAAGAGACATCGTTCAAGGCATAATTCTCTTCCGTCAAATCGCCGAAAACACCCTCCAGGGCCTCCAATGCCTTGATGGCTTTTTCCCACCAGTTGTCGGCGCCGGCAGTATCCTTACAGGCGTTCCACATTGCCATCTTGGCAATGAGCATTTCACAGAATGCCCAGCCGGCCCGTTGCAGGTTCAGGTCGTAGGGACGTGCCGCCGGCATGTCATCCACCACAGCTTCCAACTGGGAGATGAGGATACGGCGAATCTCCACGGCATCTTTCCGGGGAAGATGGCGGACTTTGTCCAGCGTGGGACGGTCAGCCACATAGTCCTCATAATAAGGGACGTCTCCGAAAAAGCAGGTAAGGATATAATACCACCAGGCCCGGAGCGTCAGGGCCTCGGCCCGCAGCGGAGCGAGGTCTTCGGCTGCTATTCCGGAGGCATCCATCGCCCACAGTGCATAATTGGCGTTGCGGACGCCGGCATAGGCGTATTCCCATACCGTATTACCGAAACGCGCGTTGGCCGGAGATACATCCATCTGCGCATCCTGGGTGCCGGACATAATGTGGAAAAGATCCGTACACCCCTCTGTGGCAATGGCGAATTCAAGGGTATAAATGCTCTTGAAAGGTGTATACGCAGCAGTCACACAGGCATCGGCCTGTTGAAGATTTCTTACGAAACCCGGATCCACATACATGTCTGCAGATTCCTTGAGGGAGCACGAGGCCGCAGCAAGCAAGGCGGCCCATATGATTAACACTTTTTTCATACTAATACCTCACTTGAATGGAGAAAACGACCTTACGGGCCTTGGGATAGGCACCTACGTCCATACGGCGGATCTTTGAGCCGGAAGCATCGGTGGAAACATCCGGATCAAAACCGTTGTAATACTTGAACAGCAGCAGATTGTTCCCCGAAAGCGTGAAAACAATATCTTTCAGTACCGTCTTCTTGCTTAGGTTAAGCGTATAGCTGATACTGAGATCCTGAAGGCGCAGATAGCTGGCATCATAGACCATGAAGTCGGAAGGAACGGCCGTCTCATAGTTTCCGGCACGCGGAATGTTGGATTCGGGATTCCGGACCGGATGCCAGGAATCCAGCATAAAGCGGTACTGGTTGGTATAGATACCGCCCGCCATCCAAAACATCGTGTAATTATAAATCTTTCCGCCCAGGCTGTAGGTCCAGTACATGTTGAGGCGGAGATTCTTGTAGCGGAAAGAGTTGTTGATACCGCCGTAGATATAAGGATCCGCATTGCCAAGATAACACAAGTCACGCTGGGTCAACACACCGTCGTGGTTGACATCGACATAACGCGGAAGGCCAGGCTGGCGGGAAGCGGTCTGGCCTGCATAGGCGTGCGTTACTTCATTCCGGTCTATCTCCTCCTGGTTGTGCCAGACACCCGCGTAATGGAATCCCCAAAGGGAATTGAGGGGATAGCCTTTCACGTAACCCAGCATCATATAAGGATTGTTGGTGGGCGAATTATAGGCCGACACAAACTCTTCTGTCCCTATATCCAGCACACGCTGGTCATTGTGGGAAATGGTGAAGGATGTGTCCCAGGTAAAATTCTTGTGAACGATATTGCGCGTATCCAGCGTCAGTTCCAGTCCTCGATTGGACGTAGCGCCCAGATTCTGCAGCACCTTGGAATAACCGGTGCTCTTGGGAACGGAAACCTCCAGAAGCAGGTTCTTCGTTCGGGAATCATAGGCTTCGGCTGTAAAAGAGAGCCGGTTATTGAAGAATTTACCAGTAATGCCCAAGTTATAAAGGGTAGTGGTTTCCCAGGTCAGATCCGGGGATGCAATCCGGGAAGGGCGGTAAGAAGTTGCGCGAGAGCCATTGAATAAATAGCCCGTGAAGGCCGTTACGGCGGCGTGCGAGAGGTAATAACCGATAGCATCGTTACCAGTTTGGCCAACGCTCAGCCTGACAGACAACTCGTCTACAACGTTCCGGGCTCCTCGCATGAACGACTCGTTGTGGATATTCCATTTGGCCGATGCCGACGGGAAAAAGCCCCACTTGTGGCTGTCGGCAAAGTTGGACGCACCGTCCGTTCTGCCGGTCAGGGTGAGGTAATAGCGCTTGCGATAATTATAGTTGACGCGCGCGATGAAAGACTCGGTAATCTTCTTCCGGCCGTAAGAGTCAACCGTATAGGTCTCCTTGTCCTGGACAGAGCCCAGGTCATTCCAGCCAATGTCATCCACCATATATCCCTTACCCTGAACACTCATACGGGTATAGTCGATGATGAAACCCGTGAAACCGGCCACGGCATCCAAATGGTGAATCTTCTGCCAGTCTTTGTTGAAATTCAAGCTGGCCTCGAACGTGTGATGATATTCCGGCAGGGATTCCTGATAGGCCTCACCACCCTCGCGGCCCTGTTTGGCAGGGAGCGTGGATGCGTAATAACGGAAACGCTGACGGTCGAACTGATAGTAATTGTACTGGGCTTTCAGCATGAGCCAGGGCGCAAGGGTTGCCTCCGCCCATACGGTCTGACTGTTGGAGAAACGACGGTAGTAATCCGTCTCGTTTTCTATCACCGAGACCGGTGTATTAATCACGGCTCCCTGATAGTACAGCGGGTTAAAATTATCTCTTTCTCCAATCAGCGGTGACAGGTACATGGCTGAATTCCACCAGTTCTTTCCACCAATCTGGGTAAGCGCATTCTCTGTACGGCGGAAGGTGAAATTCATCTTGTAGCCCAGTTTCAGCCAGCGAAACAACTGATGATTGATGGAAAAAGTATCCGTAAAGCGCTTTTCTCCGGACTTTTTGATGATACCATCGTTGTCCGTGTAGCTGGCCGAGAAGAAATACTTGGTTTTGGGACTGCCGCCACCTACTGACAGATAGTAACTCTGGTAAGGTGCCACTTTGGTAATGGCATCAATCCAGTCTGTTCCGGCTCCATACGAAAACGGATCCGGAACGGTCATGGAAGAAACCGGGCGCGTGTCAGGATAGTTGTACCGGAAGTAAGAATAATCGTTTCTATAAATGGAGAACTCCGTAGCGTTCATGATGTCCGGCTTGGAAGGGAGCATCGAAACGCCCGCCGTAGCCTTAAAGGTAATGTTCGGTTTGGATACAGCCTGGGCCGAACCGGCCTTGGTGGTAATCAGGATAACACCATTGGCGCCCCGGGCGCCATAGATGGCCGTAGAGGAGGCGTCTTTCAGGACAGAAATGTCTTCAATATCGGCCGGATTGATGTCATTGAGGTCGCTGACGGCATCCATCACCCCGTCCACCACAATAAGCGGCTCATTGGAGGCCTCGATGGAACGGGAACCACGGATACGGATGGAGGTGGTAGCCCCGGGTTCTCCGGTAGTAGTCATAATATCGGCGCCTGCAATTTTTCCCTGCAGGGCCTGGTCAACGCTTGTAACCGGGTTTTCGCGGATTTCGCCCATCTTGACGTTGGATACAGCCCCCGTAAGGTCCTCACGTCGGACGGAACCATAGCCAATGGCTACAGCCTCATCCAACATGCTGGACGCATCCGGTTCCATCACAACATCGATCCGGGTCCTTCCGTTGACTTTCACGGAAAAATCCTTGAGGCCCAGGTAGCGGAACTCCAGAACATCCTGTGGATTACAGGATATCTTGTACAATCCGTCGATATCGGCCATGGCCGTGGACTTAGGACTGCCTCCCGGTCCTTGAACAAGCACCATGGCCCCAGCGAGCGCTTCACCCGAAGTATCGCTCACCCGGCCTTGTACTTCGTGACCCTGTGCCCAAGCCCCAACAAAGGGCAAAAGCAGCAGAACGGCGGATAAAAAATGAGATTTCATACGGTAATGGTTATCAGTTACCGCAAATTTACGCGTACGCAACCATACGCGGGAAAAATACTGTCCAGAAAAAGGAAAAAACCGTTCCTAATCTACTGGAACGGGGGCCGGAAGGACGGTATCTTCCGACAAAGGAAAACCCAGTACAGGAATCCCGTCACTTCCCCACTCTACCGGCTGCATCCGGCAGGAGCGATTGTCCACCGCGTGCATATCCAGGAAGCGGGACTTGCCATTGTACAGGATGTACAGCTGTTCCGGCGTGGAGAAAAAACTCAGATGGCCCGGGCCCAGCACCCCGGTTTTCTCACACTTGGAAAATACCGGCTCGGGGTATTTGTGCCAGGAAGACGGATTCAACAGATCCGCCTCGGCCGAAGCCTCCAGCAATCCTTCACAATAATAGGAGGTATAGGTTTCACTGGCAGCAAAATAAATCAACAGACGGGTTGAATCGCGCGAATACAGGAAGGCCGGAGCCTCGTTTACCAGAACAGGCGATGACATGGACGTCCCGTCTTCGTCAATCCATTGGCATTCCCATTCGTACTGCGGCATGGAAATGACGGTGACCGGGGATGAGCGTTCCCAGGGACTTCTCATACGGGCAATGTGGATGCCCCATCGGGCCACCGTCCCCGGGTTGGCCGAGTTGGTCCCGGACCAGAGCAGATACCGCTCTCCCCTATGGGTGAAGGTGGTGGGATGAATGTCCTTGATGTTCCCGGTGCGCACCCATCCCAACATCGTAAAAGAACCTTCCAGTGGGCTTGGAGCCGGATTCTCCATTACATAAATATGCCGGATGTCCCGGCCAGACCCGTCATCGGAACTGAAATACAGATACCAACGGTCATTGAAACGATGGAGTTGCGGTGCAGAAATATGATAGATATTCCCTGGGGCATAGACTACATGTTCCTGGGCCGATGCAATGTCGGCAATCCGATCTGCTTTCCAGATAGACACATGATCATTCATAGACTGCGTATAATAATAGAAGCCGTCGTAATGAATAAGCCATGGGGAAGACCCTGTCGGGAAGATGGGATTCGTATAAGTGTCCACCTGCCCCACCGATTCAGAATGTCTCAGTCCCAAGCAGGAAAAGACAAGGAACGCAGTCAGTATGAGAGCCGTAACACGTTTCATGAAGGCGAAGTTAGCGTTTTTCGACGAAATAAAACCGCATTGTACGTATTTTTCCTTTTTTTATCCGATATTATCCTTTTCGATGGTCTCAATCCAGATTGTTTCAACTAAATTTGCATCTATGAAATACCGGCTGACGCTTATCCTCCTTCTGCTTCTCTCGTTCACGGGAAACGCATCCGTCCCTTCCGGGACGGTACAACGGCTTGGCGAAGAAGACGGACTGTCCAGTAATCACGTATGGTGTTGCATGCAGGACAGCCGCGGTTTTTTGTGGATAGGAACAGACACCGCCCTGGACCGCTATGATGGCGTCCAAATCCAGTCCATGGAGCGTCCTACCCGCTGCTTGGCAGAATCGGAAGGCATCATCTGGGCCGGCACGGAGGAAGGTCTGTTAACCTATAATCAAGCAGACGGCCATTTTTCGCCTTTCGGAGCAGTGACAACCTATGGCGTCAACATCATCAGCCGGGTCAATGCAATTGCGGTTACCGAGGGGCCCCTCATATGGATCGGCACCGAGGGGCAGGGGCTTTTCCTGTTCAATCCCCGAACAGGCAAACTGGATCAGCACAGTGTACAAACACCTTTCGTCGAGCGGATTATCCAGGAGCCCAACGGGCGTATGCTCATAGCGGACCAGGATGGCAGCGCCCACCTGTACAGCGCCCAGGGCGACTACCTTCAGCCGCTCAATCGAGCCCTTCCTCCACAGGACAATACCATCGTGGACCGGGAAGGAACCCGCTGGTCCCCAACGGACGGAAACGGACTGCTTAAACAGGTTAAGGAGAATGATGGACTTCAGGCTTGTTCTCTTCCGGTTCCCATAGACCCGTACAGCCCGATTTCCCTGACGGAAGACAGCGGGGGTAACATCATTGCCGGCATGAAGGACAAACTGTTTCTATTGCCCCCCGGAGAAAGCATGTTTAGAGTTTTGGGCTCCATTTCTCCGCATGGGCATATCACGCAATTGTTGAATACACCGGAAGGAATTTGGATTGGGACCAATTCTGACTGCATCTGCCGCTATGTTCCTGCCAGCCGTCACACGTACCATTATCACACCGGCGGGAAAACCCATGTCCTGTACCGGACCAAGCAAGGCACGCTCCTTGCCGGTACCAGCCTCGGGGTCTTTTCCTGGGATCCGGTCCAGAATCGCCTGTCCAGAGATCTGAACCGCAAAGACATCCAAATTCTGATTGACGGAGAAAAATCCAGGAAAAACCTGCCCAAAGAGTTTGAGGTAGTGTCTCAGAGTTCCGTGGTTGCCATGTGCGAGGATGCCTCCGGCCATTATCTGTATCTGGCCACATCCAACCGCGGCATCTTCAGAAAAGACCTGGTAACCAAGGGCTGGGAACACCTGCTCACAGCCGGAAGCAAGACACCGGTGGTTCCGTGGAACAAAATTACGGCTATGTTGCTTTGTGCCGACGGTACCATCTGGGTCGGGACGGACGGCGAAGGACTTTGGACCATGGACTCGGGCGCGCTGTCATTCTCCCAGGCCTTTCCTTCAGATTCCAGAATACGCAAGAGCAAGGTGTACAGCCTTACCGAGGATGCCAATGGCAAGCTTTGGGTGTGCACTTCATCGGGGCTCCTTATCCTGGATCCCAACACAATGGGTGTCGGCCGATTACCCTTTATCAAGGCCGAATCCATCCTGTACTCCACAGACGGGAGACTCTATCTTGGCGGGAAGGACGGCGTCGCTTCCCTGCAGCCCCAGTCACAGATTCCGTCGTACCAATGGCCATCCACCATCATCAATGAGGTCAGCGTAGGCGACATCACCTATCATATTCCGCCCGGTGGACGTGAAATCACCCTCACTTATCCGCAGAACAGTTTCACCATCACCATGGCAGCGCTCAGCTACGCAGATCCCAGCCAGAACCTGTACAGTTGGCAGCTGACCGGTTTCGACACCGACTGGACGGTGCCAGCCAGAATTTCAACCGCCACCTACAAGAAAGTACGTCCGGGAGAATATGTTTTCCAGGTAAGGGGCTCCGATGACTCGCTTCATATCACGGTCCGTCCACCCTGGTGGCGAACAACCGGAGCCATCGTGCTCTACTTCCTTTTGGGAGCGGCAGGCATCATCTACCTGCTGGTCTATTGGGAAAGACGCATCAAAACCCGTTTTGACGAGATTATGCGGAAACAGGAAGAAGAAAGGGAAAAGATGCTCTATAAACAACGGATCCGCTTTTTCATCGGCCTGATTCACGAAATCCGCACACCGCTCACCCTTATCCGCTTACAGCATGAGAAAGATGCGCCCGGGAAGACGGACACCATTACGCGAAACCTGGACTATATGCAGGAGACCATCGACCGAATCCTGACCTACGACAAGAATGCCTCCGGTAACATCCAGCTGCTGAAAGTCAGGCTGAACCTGCAGGATGTAGTTGCGGTTGTAACAGATACCTTCCGGGAAGGTGCTGCAGCGGAAGGAATTTCTCTGGAAACCGCGATGGATAATCATCCCATCTATATCAATGCCGACGAGGATATGCTCACAAAGATTCTGATGAATCTGCTATCCAACGCCATCAAGTACACGAAAGACCGCATCAACGTGACGGTCACTACCGAAGGGGACAATGCACTGGTCATCGTCTCGGACAATGGGCCAGGCGTAAAGAAAGAATACCGGGAGAAGATTTTCGGCATGTTCTATACGATACCTGACGACAAAGTGGCCGAGTCATCGGGGACGGGTGTCGGACTGGCCTATGCCCGGCAGCTGGCCCAGGCCCATCAGGGCAGCCTGAACGTGGAAGATGCCGTTCCCGTAGGGGCTTCATTTGTGCTCAAACTTCCTGCCATGCATGACGAAAGGGCGGCGGAAACGGCATCAGCGGCCTACAGTTCGGTTCCTTCCCAGGAAAAGCTCACCATACTGGTGGTTGAAGACAACCGTGAACTGCGTGAGACACTACAGAACGAACTATCCCAGTGGTACGCCATCCTCGCCGCCCCTGATGGAGAAAAGGCGCTGGACCTAATAGAGGAAAAAGAGATAGATGTGATAGTGAGCGACGTCATGATGCCCGTCATGGACGGCTTCGAGTTGTGTCGCCGAATTAAAGGACAACTGGCCTACAGCCATATTCCGTTGATTCTTCTTACAGCCAAGGTTACGCTGGATGCCAAACAGGAAGGCATGGAGAGCGGTGCCGATGCCTACATGGAGAAACCATTCACGGTCCGGCAATTGAAGAGCCAGATAGACAACCTTATCCGCCTGAAGGAAGCTTTCCGCCGGTTGATTTCCAACGGCGGTACTACCGGTGAGGCTATGCCCGCCGGTCCCGAAGCCGACTTTATTCGCGCCATCAATGATTCTATAGCAAAGCAAATGGGCGAGGAAACCTTCTCCATCGAAACACTGGCCTTCGACATGGCGATGTCCCGCACCAATTTCTTCCGGAAATTCAAGGCCCTTACCGGCGTTACGCCCAACGATTACTTAAAAAACTATCGGTTGGACAAGGCTGCCCAGCTCATTCGGGAAGGAGCTCGCATCAATGAAGCTGCCGAGCGTGTCGGCTTCACCAGTTCCTCCTATTTCGCCAAGTGCTTCAAGTCGCGCTTCGGCGTCCTTCCCAAAGACTATGCAAGGTAACTACCGCTTTTTCGGGAAGGACCTACGGACATGCAGGAAGCCGTGAACGAGGTTTTCCAACAACTTGTCCCAGGGGATCATTAATTCCGCACTACACGGATGTAGTTGTACGTAGCGCGGGACTTGTGAACTCCTTCCTCCGACCCTACCAGTATGGTCGATGCGGACGTGAGGGTTCCTTTGACGCTGGACAGCCAATCACCCGGGTCGCCCGTATAGCGCGCCCCGTCGATAACAAGGCCGTCCTTGTCCAGGATGACGTTCATCGCATCCAGCAGACCGGCAGGATGTCCCGTCCCTGTGGTTCCATCACCCCAGCCCCCGGCATGTATCAGATAACTGATGGTTCCCTGCTTGGCTGGATCGGGATTCAGATTCTGGGTGGCAGGATAATAAAGTATAACAGTATTTTTGATGTCGCTCAATTTGTCGGTGCTGAATCCAAGAATGTTGTCCAGGCCAATGTCGTTTTTCTTGTTTCCGTTCACGTAAATGTAACGGCACTTGCTCAGGTCCATGTCCACCTCGATATAGTCGCCGCGCGAGAAGTCGAGCCCGGTGATGGAGTTGCGCCACGTCCGATAGCACTGGCTTACGCTGGTAAAACCGCCGGCCGGTTCTGGATTCGGCGTATAGTCCAGACGGACAATCTGCATCCTCCTTTCCGGAGATGTCTTCTCGGTCCCGTCGCTGCAGCTTACATGGAGCCGATATGCATAGTCGGCCGTATCGTCCGTATAGTACCGGGCATTCATGGAGGCAGCATCCGTAATCTGAGGCAGGTCAGTCCAGCCGGAGGCACCGCTTTTCTTGTATTGCAGCGTAGCCGACGCAGTATATCCGTCCTTCAACTTGAAATAGGAGCGGACCGGCAGGCCCTCGTCCGTGAATTCAGAAGGGAAATCGACGCCGCAGTCCAGGATGTGCGAACTGAGGAATACGGCATCGTCCACGACCAGCGTCTTGCTGTGTCCTTCCGCATCACGGAACGTGGCGGTAATGGTTACCGGCTTGTCGTAGTCCGGGGCCGATACGGCGGGAACGGCAGGCGAAAGCCGCAATTCTTTGGTTGAGAGGGAGGACGAGGCATAAAGCGGCACGTCGTGCCCGGCGCCGCCCGTATCGGTATAGTGCAGGCTCACCGAAGCCTGGGTGATGTCGAGGGAATTGGCCTTGGAGGTCATGGTCAGCGCGATATCACCGTCTTCTCCGGCGAAAACACCTCCGTAATTGACTTTGAGAGAGCCGTCAAGCGGGTTTCCCAGATAGAATGGCTGCTCGAACGTTTCCGAGGTAAAGGCGTTGCGCAGCGTTACCTTTATCTTCGTCTTTTTGCGGAGGGCGCAGTCGTTGGCATCCAACTGGCCTTCCGTCAGGCCGAGGGCCGCGTGGCTCGGGAGGGTAAAGGTCTGGTCGGTGAGGAACTGGAAGCCGTTGGGCGCTCCCTGGACGGGGATGTCACGTTCGTGGTAGGAGCCCGAGCCGTCCGTGTAGCAGAATTTGAGGGCCGCCGAGATAATCGGGGAACCGGTGGCGTTGAAGCTCAGGGAGACCGTGGTCGCATCGCCCGGATAGGCCTCTTCCTTCATCAGGATGCCTCCCTCGATGGTGCCCGTCATGTCTATGTCGCGGACGCAGCGGGAGAAGGTCTGACCACGGTCCTTGCCTGCGCAGGTAGTTATCTTCTGTCCCGGATCATAACACCAGCCCACCTTGGACTGTTCGCGGGCGGTGGGGTTTTGCTTCGGGTCGTCGGCATAAGGATCATATTCGAACCCGGTCGTGTTCTTTCCGTACAGTCCCCGGTCAAAGTAGGTGCGGGAACTGGCGAGCTGCGAAATGGATTTGCCTTCGCTGTTCTTTTTGCCGGATAACCTTTCCCCGTTCTTGTCGTAGCACAGGTATTTTTCAGGAAGATAGAGCGACATGAGAATGAGCTCGCTCTGATTAGGGAAACGGTATCCCGGCGGACAGAACGGATTGTACCCTTTCTCGGTTACGATATTGTTGATATCCTTGGCGGAGACAAAGGTGGAGCCGGACGGATTTACGACGAAAACATCGGGGTCCACTTCTTCGGCACGGCTCTGCGTTTCCATTTTCAGATATACCCCGTTGAAGGGACTGAACTGGTCATGGTACGGCAGTTCCGACAGGGAAAGGCTTCGCAGCGACTTGGGATTCAGGCGGTCGAAGTGAAAGGTATAGCGCGTGTCCACCGGGTCGTCGTCCGAAGGCTCGGGTGTAATGGAGAAGAAGTTCTCCACGTTCACGGTATAAGGCGCTTCGCTGATGTCCGTGAGCGTCCCCCCGCTGTCGTAGGTTCCTATGTTCCTGAGGCAGCGGACGCTCTCTCCCCGACTGGCTTCTTCCTGGGTCTTCCAGGTGTAACGGGTGGCCCCGAAGTCCCAGCCGTATTCGGTGGAACCACCCCCCTCCTCCGCCCATGAGGTACGGATGCCGGTGCTGGTGATGATATGGGCGCGCCACTGTCCGGCAGCCGGCCGGTAAAGCCGCGCCTCAGTGGAGAGGGAGTTATTGCCTATCCACATGTCCGTAATCTGATTGGATGCGGCCAGGTACCAGCGCACTTCACTCCGGTCTATGACGCCGTTCCCGTTGTTGTCCCGGTTTCGCGTAAGGCAGGACCATGCCATACCGTGATAGCTCTCCAGCAGTTCAGGGATGTCGTTCGTGACTTCATAATCCAGGTAGTCGTCCCAGCGCCTGCTGTTCACCTCAATGCCGTTGAGGTCATTGGTGGAATACAGCCCCCAGATATATGCGGAATTGAGACGTCCGTTCGTCTTGCCTGTCATGGTGTTGTAATTTCCGCTCCTGCCGGTCTTCCCGTCGCCCAGCCCGCCGAGCGCAGCCGGCCAATAGGGCCATCCTTCGGTCTTGTTGCGCATCTCGTCCTCATGTTCCGTTCCCCAAAGGGTACGGATGTCGGGAGCATAGATGTTGTAGATGGTCTGGATGGACTGCTGGATGACGGAGTGACTCGAAAGAATCACGTCGCTCCTGCGGTCGCGGCTCTGGCGCGCGTCGGACAGGATGTGAAGTTCTCTTGGCTTGGCATTCACGAACTTGCGCCACAAATCCGGGTCGGATCCGGAGCCAGGTTTCAGCGGGTCCTCTTCATAATAGTACTCGTCAATGAAAGCGGTTACCCGGATTACCGGCACGGTGGACATGGCGGCGTCGTCCGCAATGAAGGCATTGGCAAGCCCGGCCTTCCGCTTGTCCGTTTCGTGGAACAGGTATTGGATGAGCTGGGTAATGTCCATCAGGTCAGGCACCGTCTTGTCCCCCTTTCCGTCCCCGTCATTCACCGTGCGTCCCGGTTTCCATTCGGGGTGGTAATGGCTTTCCCCGGGGAAGGGAATCCGTTTGTGAGAATACGGGCACACATAAGCGCCCAGCGCATCCGAATACCAGGCCACCGGATCGGGGGTTGCGTCACCCGGGTCGGGTGTATTGTATCCCGGATCCACCGTCTTGTTTACGCCGAACTTCACCCACTTGTAGTCAAGCCCCTCAGCATCGTACGTATATTCGCCGGAGCCGGGGTTGTAACTGACCACCGGGCCTCCTTCGCCGAAAGGTGTCTTCACATACCAGGAAAAACGGTCCTGGCTCATGTCGGGACGATAGTCAAACGTAAGCTGGTGGTATTCATAATGCGCATCGGCATTGATGATTTCCGTGCCGGTCAGAAGCAGGAAACCCTCCTGTCCCGACTGCATTTCTCGGTCGGACACCACTTCGGTATAGATGCTACGGGAGTTGTTGACCGTGACATTGTAGGTGTAGCTGTGGCCGCGGAAGGTATCGTAGGCATTGATGTCGGCCGACGTATCGTCGGGATCGCTGCTCCCGAAATCCCCCAGGTGGACGGTGAAGATGGCATCGGAGGTAAGGGCCTGGCCGACCGTCATTCCCTCAGGGTCTTCGCTCCCGATGTTCGCTATACCCTCGGGGGTGAGGGTGAGGACCAGGTCGAAACGGACATAGGTCCCGAACGTGGGAGCATAAATCCAATCGCCGTTTTCCACGAAGTGGTCGCTGAACGAACCGCTTTCCGGGCCGGGGTTCGGTAAACAACAACGATAATATGACCGTCAGCAGCAACACTTGCCTATAAACAACATGCCACGGCTTATAAAGTCATGTGCCTGAATTACTTATAATTTATAACTACTAAAAAACCGCCATACACACGCCTGTATGACAGTACAAAGGTGCAAATTTTTAGCAATTATGGTACCCCCCCCCTAAAATTTTTTTAAATTTCTTTATTATCCCCTGATTATTCCACAACATAGCGCATACGACACGCTGAGTGGCACTTATAATTTATTACAGGGTCCGGACCTGCGCCTGAAATGCGGCTATACGCCTGGCCACATGGGCCTGTCAGATTTTCTTTCCCATCCACTTTTTCCCATGGATGTACAGCACGCCCTGCACCCAGATGCAGAGCGAATAGACACCGTCGGCCGTCCAGCACACGGCCATGCTGGATTTGAGGTCGCCCTTGGAGAGCTTGAAGCAGAAGGAGTATTTTATTAAATTTTAGATTATTAGTTTTTTAATAATTGGAATTTTAATAAAATTCACTATCTTTGTCAAAAATAATCTACTCATGTCTAAAGAAAAAGCGCCGAACAACCCATTCTTCACAGGAATCAATATCCCTGACCGGTATTTTTGTGACCGTGAAATGGAAACAAAAGACATCATTAATCAGCTTAAAAATGGCAACAATCTGGTCATAAAAGCGCCCAGAAGAGTCGGAAAATCCAGCCTTATCATGCATGTTTTTCAACAGAAAGAGGTAAAGGACACCTACAATACCCTCTATGTTGACATCTACGGAACAAAGAACATGGATGACTTGGTAAAGGAGTTCATGAACGCCTTTCTCGAAGCCGGCTTTGCCCGCTCCGTACGGGGCAAAAAACAAGTGGAGGGATTTTTACAGCGCCTTTACCTTCAGGCCAACCTTTCACCCGGAGGAGAAGTTAGCGCCTTTCGGCTTGGGCTCACGCCTTCAAATGGTGTGAATTTTACCCTGTCGGAAATGTTCCGCTTCCTGGAGCAGACAAAAAAACCAAACCTCGTTGTCTTCGACGAGTTTCAAAAAGTAAAAGAGTATCCGGACGATATCACGGCAGAGCTTCGCTCCCATATCCAGCGTATGACCAATACACGCTTCATTTTTTCCGGAAGTTCCCGACATATGCTGCACAACATGTTTGAGCATCCCAAAGAGCCCTTTTACCGCAGCGCATCGTCCATGAATCTGGACATCATCTCAGAAGAGGTTTATACCACATTTGCCAGACGACTCTTCCAACAGTACCGGAAAGATATCAGCGATGAAGCCGTAGCCCTGGTATATGCCCTTTTTTCGGGGCGGACCTACGACATGCAGGAAGTCATGAAAGAGGTTTTCCAACAACTTGAGCCAGGGAAAACAGCCGTCCCAGACAATGTTAAGGACGCTGTAACAAGGCTCATAGCCATGTGGGAGAATGATTTCAGGGAACGAATGGATAAAATCGAAAAAATCAAAAACCGCAATATGCTATATGCCGTGGCCTTGGAAGGGATTGCCACGTCTGTTACATCGACCGCCTTTATCCGTAAATACAAGATGGACAATGCCTCCTCTGTGCAAAATGCCATTGCATACCTTTCGGCCGATAGCGTGAATGCCATTGAGAAGATAGGGAAAGCCAGTTATCAGCTCCAGAATCGCCTCTTCGAATTCTGGATTGCCAAAGGCTTCCGCCGCCTGGACCAAAAATTTGACATGGCCAGGGAGCGGTATAACCAAGAAAGACAGATGCTTGCGCAGCAACCCACCTTTGAATTCTTGTGATTGGTTATATTGGATATTTGGGCCGATGCCTATTTCCTCAGGTTTTCCCGGTATTCCCCGTCCTTAAAAACGGCCTTAAATAAGGACGAGAGGGCCAAAATGACCTTCTCGTCCTCAAAAACGGGCCAAAACAAGGATGAGCGCCTTGTTATTTCAACTTCTTGCCGCAGAAAACACACTTCCTTGGGCAGGTTGTAGCTGAAGCCTTCCTGCGGCTAAGGAATCGATGGAATCCGGATTCTCCCCGGCAAGGCGGTCACCGGCAAAATACGGGTGGCAGTGGGACTCCAGGAAGCCGGGATAAATGAAGTTGTTTCCGTAGTCCAGCACCTTGGCGTCGGGGCCGGCAATTTTCTTCGCCTCTTCCACGCTGCCGATATAGGCAAAAACGCCGTTCTTCACTACCGCGGCCTTGGCAAAGGGCCTCTTTTCATCCACTGTAATGATGTTACCTAAGATAAGGGTTTGTTGCATGGCTGTTTACTTTTGGTCCTTCCCGGAGATAAAGCAGGCCACCAGGCCGTAGGTGATGGTGGGACGAATCCAGATTTCCACCATCATGTATGTGCTGGTTTCGTCGGCGGGCTCCAGGAAAATGTCAATGTTATAAAGCGTGGCAATAACAATGTCGATAATGCAAATGAGCCACAGGTTGGCCTTGGAGTAGGTTTGCCAGTCCTTACGGGCGTAAAAATAGGTGAGCAGGA
Organism: Bacteroidales bacterium UBA3764; assembly: GCA_002371115.1. Classification (GTDB taxonomy): domain Bacteria; phylum Bacteroidota; class Bacteroidia; order Bacteroidales; family UBA932; genus Cryptobacteroides. Next base: position 6,633 of record DFFY01000113.1, on the reverse strand, counting down.
CAAGCATCGCCACCGAGAGCGTCAGACACGATATGCGGAGGGCGTAGTAGGGCAGCGGCGGCGCAAGCAGGATGTCCCGTAGCAGGACCGTTACGCCCACACAGACGGAGCACCAGTAGTTGAACTGGTCCGTGGTGATACGGCAGTTGAAAAAATACATCCACATCATCACCAGGCAGGCAATGTAGAACACGTTGAGCACCAGTTCCGGCCAGGTCTGCTGCAGGCCGAAATGCCATACGCCGTACAGCATCATGCCCACGGAAACAACGGCGGCAAAGATGGTGACGGCAATGTTGAAGATGGTTCCTTTGTCTTTAAAACGTATTTCCATTGCTGACGAACTTTACATCATTTATCTTCATCTTTAATCATGTGTACGTCGCACTGCGGGAACGGGATGGTGATGCCGCCCTCGTTCAGGGTCTTGTAAATCAGTTCTTTACAGCGGTCCACATAGGCAATGCGTTCCGGCACCAGCACATATTGCTTCACGGCCACCTCCACGGCACTGTCCCCAAAGTCGCCGAAACGGATGTAGATGCCGTAGGTGGGGTCCACCACGTCACGCCCGTAGGCGTCTTTGGTTTTCAGGCTTTCCAAGCCTTTCTCCAGCAGTTCCCTCACCCGCTGGAAGTCGGTGCCATAGGCCACGCCCACCGTCACCTTGGTGAACTCATAGGCATTGTTGCGGGTAAGGTTGGTGAAATTCTGGCCGAACAGCGAAGAGTTCAGGAAGGCCACCTGGGTGCCGTTAATGGTCTCTACCAGTGTGGTCTGGTAATTGATGTCCGTCACCTTGCCGCGTACGTCGCCGCACTCAATCCAGTCTCCAACCCGCAGACGGCCGCCCATGAGCTGGATACCGTAAATGAAGTTGTTGAGGATATCCTTGAGGGCCAGACCGATACCGGCCGACAGACCGCCGGCGATAAGCCCCAGCGAACCGGTGGGAATATTGAGCGTAATGATAAACAGGTCCGTGTACACAAACCATACGAACACGCTGATGAGGCTGTCTCCCAGCGAAAGGTTGATTTCATTGCTCCGTATGCTGGTCCGGTTGTACTTGCGGAGGAAGCGGCGGTATTCAAACATTTGCCAGAGCGTATGGATAGCCTTGTTCGCGTAGCGGAACACGGAGAACATGCCTGACAAAAACAGCACGCTGTACAGGGATACGCTCATCTCTCCCTGGCGGAAGAACGGTCTCTCGAAGATGGTACGATACAGGTCGTTGAATTCAAAGATGTCCAGCGCCCAGTAAATGCACATGGGAATGGAGACCAGCACCAGCAAAGGGATAATCACCTCCCGGACCAGGTCATAGAACCAGGTGGCCGTGAATTGCAGCTGTTCCTTGGCCGCTCCGCTCACATAGGTAATCTTTTCCTTATAGGCCGTCATCTTTTTATCCATGCGCGTTTCCCTGTACCATTGTGTCAGGTGCCACACGGAGGCGATGGCCAGGATGAGCGCCAGCTGGAAGTACCACCAAACCAGAATAATCAGGGCCAGGAAAACATAGCCGGCCCAGCTGCAGAGCATGGCCACGGCGGTAATACCCAGGGAAACCCAGCCTATCACCGTGTCCGTCTGGTCCGACTTCCCGCCCCGGCGCAAATTGGCCGCCAGCTGCCACAGAACCATCATCAGGAGCAGCGGAGGGAAGAAGAAGTTCAGGAAAGCGTTGGGGACAAACAGCATCCGGCAGGTAATCACGAACAGGGCCGTGAAAACAGTGGGCAGATAAATGCGGATGCCGTTTTTGAGTTTGGCGGGTTCCAGGCGGATGAGCAGGGCCGTGGTAATGGCCACGAGCAGCCACATGAACGTGTGCATGATGACGACGGTCTTGCGAATCATGTCATCGTTCGAACTTTCATAACTGAGGGCCACAAACAGCATACACGCCAACAACAGGGCCAGATACCGCTTCTGTTCCTTGGCCACCCGCCTCCCGATGGGTTTGACAAAGCGGTAGAGCGGCCACAGCAAGAGGGCGGAGAGGCCCCACAGCACCAGGAAGGCCAGGATATAGACACCCAGCCACAAAATCTTGGAAGAATTGGCCAGCTGATTGTCATTCTGGACTTCTTCCGATTCAAGGTCCACCTGGTCGTCACGGAGGACCTGCCGGATGAAGGAGATGCTGAATTTCTCGGAGATGGCCCGCCGGGCCTCTCTCCAATACTCGCCGGGATGGGCCAAGATGGTGGTCCAGGGGGTCTGTCCTTCCACAAATACCTTGTTCTCAAGGATGCCATAGTAATCCCTGGCATACGCGTAGGATTCCTCCATGCGCAGGCGAGCCTCCCTGTAATGGGTGCTGTCCGCCATCACCTGTTCGCGCGTCTGGGCATACATTTTCAGCAGTTCGGAGGCATACAGAATACAGGTGTCGCGGTCCGCCTGACCGGCTTCACTGAGAATGAAGGCCGAAACGCTTTTCTTTTCCTCCTCTTCCGCCACGGCCGGTTCCGCATTCTGATCCGCTTCCTCATGCCGGGGTGTTTCTTCAAGCCGGACTGGCTGCGCCTCCTCCCGGGCGGCCGCTTCGTTCAGGGCCAGGACGGCCTCCACCTGCTCCTGCAACGCCTGCTGCAGAAGGCTTTCGTTTTGCATCAGATGGGCGTCCAGGGTGTCGTTATGGTAAGCCAGGCTGTCCGGCACCACTTCCACTTCCCGTAGCTCCGGAGGCAGGCGGCGCAGGGACTCGATCAGGCGCGCATATCGGTCTATCTCCACGTCCAGGCTGGCCACAATACGGTCGTACGGGGTGCGGTTTTTGTTGAAGTCATTGAACTCCTTGCTCACCGCCTCCAAGGCATAACTGATGTCAAAGGTGTATTCCTGTTTCTGGGAATACAGCATCAGGGACAAGTCGTTGCACTTTTTGACGATATTCACCATCCGCTGGTGCTGGACGGCATTCTGACGGTCCAGGCGCTCCTGCGTCTTGCCCATCTGCCGATAATCATGGTACAGTTCCCTGCGCAGGTTGGACAAGGTTGCGTCCAAATCCATGCCTGTAAATACGGCCATGGCCGGAACCGCAATGGTGAACAGCAACACCAGAATACTGAGAAGCTTGCGTTTTTTCATATACTTTAATTCTTCTATGCCTGTTTAAAGCGTACGCGGGAGCGGATGTCCATGGGAACCTGGCGGGCGTCCACATACTGCCACGCATCTATCATGTAGCCGCCGTGCTGCTCGATGTTCTCCTCGATGGCATCCTTGATGTCCAGCTTGAAAAAAAGGTCTTCGGTGGACAGGAACCAGTACTCCTTGTCTGCCGGCAGGACAACGTGCAAGGTGTCGATGCATAAGTTGCACGCGGCGATGCCCTCCAGCACCTGATCTGCGGAAACCGTAAGTTCCTTGGGCTCCGTGCTCACGGAGGAGTCGGTGTTAACCCTGTCCTCTGCGCCAATGGACGCAAGCTCTTCTGACGACGGCATCCTCACCAGCCCGCCGGAAGCGGCGTTCAGGAGCTGGATGAACATATACATCCGCTGGAGGCCCTGCATGGGCATGAGCGTGTATTTTTTGTCATCTTCCAGCACAAAGACAACCGTGCCCCGGATTTCCTGACCCTGCCCGTAAATGAGGGTTCCCGCCATGTTGTCCGGAAGGTCTTTCATGTAGCCGTCCTTGTCTACCAGCATGGCCACGTGACAGCCTGTTTCCTCCAGGCCCAGGGCCTTGGTCATGCGGGTGAGAACCGGAGAGAAGTGCACCACGTCAAAGCCGCAGGCATCTACCTTCTCCGCGACCCACTCCAAATCCAGTTCGCCGGGATCATCCACATCCATGGCATAATAGAAGCCCTGCGGATACACGGCAACTACGCCCAGGGCGTCCTTTCCATCCTCTTCTTCGGGATTTGCCTGCACGTACTCCCTGAGCCAAAGTTTTTCTATTTCGTCGGCATGCCTGGAAAGCACTCCCGACACGTACCCGCGGGCCACCTGCTCCAAAGGGGCATCCTCCCTGCTGCCCATCCTCAGGGCCCGAAGGGAAGCATCCTCCACGCCTTTCATCTCCTTGTTTTCCAGGATTGCGGCCTTAATCAGCCAACAGGCTCCCACACCCATCTCGCAGCCCCGTTCCACCGGTTCGGAAGCCGCATCGTCATCTTGCGGGAACCCCAGATAGCCAAGGTACAGCAACACCCCTTTCAGATAGCAAGCATAGCTGTCATGGTGTGCAATGGCATAGTCCAGTCCCCGGGCAATTTCCCGGTGAAGGGACTCCTGCTCCGGGACCGGCAGCTTTTCAAAGTCTTCCTTGTTCATGCTCGCCTTGAAGCGGTGGCAATTGACGGCACCGTTCCGGGCGCCTTCCTCTGCGATTTCCCAGGCTTTTGCCTCATCTCCGGTCCTCTCGTATAGACTCGCCAGCGAGTAATAGCTTTCTGTATTGCCGCGCGCCAAACTGGTACGGAAAGCTTTTTCTGCGGCTTCCGGGTCCGTATCCTCCAGCGCCCGGCCCAGCAGGTCATAGTAAATGGGGTCACTTCCGGGGTTTTTCTCCAGGTGTTTTTGCAGGATATCCGCAACGGTCCATGCGTCCTTCTTGTAGCCGTAGTCTCCGTATAACGTACTCTCCAGCGCCAAATACTGAGCCAGTTCGCTGCCTTGTTTGTAAGACGATTCCATGAGGTAGGCATGCATCTCGGGAATGGCCTTGTCCTCCTTTATACGTCCGTCAAAAAACAGCTCGGACAGCGCAGCATTGGCATCCTGGACACCGTTGCTTCCGGCCCAGGTGAGCAGTTCCTCCGCCTCTTCAAGGCAGTTTCCACCAGGATTCACCAGCGACAGCCACCTGCCATAACCATAAGCGGCATAAGGGTCGGTCTTGCTGTTCTTCTTCAGTTTATCCACCATCTCCGGTAAAAGGCTCTTGGTGCGCCAGCGCGTCAGAAAATGATGCAGGAATTCGCGATCGGGGGTGATTTCAAACGTCGATGTCATGACTACAAGCTAATTATGAGCAATTTTCCAAAGGTCGCAAAAAATCCGCATAAAAACAAGGCCTTTCCTTGCAGGTTCCCGCCCCCTAAATTGCGGCAAAGACAAGCGGGACAAAATACTCCGGACGATGGAAGTCCGGTGCGGGCGTGTCAATCGGTGCCGGAAGAACGCTGAAACAGGAATCACCAGGCAGACCTCCCAGACGCCCACCGCCCGCTCCGCGGTGCGGTTAACTGGTTTATTTTTCGCCAGTTAACCGCAAAATCGGCCCTTTTTGCGGTTAGCTGGTTAAATTTTTACCAGTTACCCGCACCTGAAAGGGAAAGCAGCCAGGGGGAAACAGCCTATCTGAGAGGAGAGGTGCTACAGGCTGTCCAGCAGCCGGGCGGCCTCCACCTGCTCCTGCAACGGCAAAAAGTCCGATAAGAATGCCTATGAGTTTACGTCTTTTCATATCTAAGGTAAGTTACAACTCATCTGCTTCATACAAAGCAGATTGCCAGAGATATGAAATATTTGGCGGAATATCAAGTATCGCCCAACCCCGGACCAAATCCTCCACCACACGGTATGCCCGCGTCGGTGAAGCCTAACTTCCGTCCCCTTTTTTGTTGAGCAGGTAGATGCTGCCCGCAACAAGCCCAGCCACTATCAGGAAGGCCAGGGTGGTGTTAAAGCCGTCCCCGTACTTGAGCTTCAGGTACAGGACGCCATAATTGAGGCCGAAGAGGACCACGCCCCCGGCCAGGGCTACCCCAAGCGCCCGCACGGTGCCGCCGGGGTTGTCCTTCCAGGTTTTTTCCTTCAGGATCCTCCGGCCGTTTTCAACTACGGGGATAAGGCCGATCAATATCGCCATGCCCAGGATCAGCATCTTTTGGGCATGGGCGGCGGCCTCCGCCTCCTGGGATCTCCGCTCCGCCTCCTCAAAGCGCTCCATGATGGCCCGCGTTTCCGGGGTGGAGTAGATTTCGTAGAGTTCTTCGGGCGTCTGTGCGGCGGCGCTCCAGCCCAGCAGGAGCGTCAGAAGGAATAAATAGCGTCTCATTCGAAATCGTAATAAGCGGCTGTCTCGAAATCAAAATCAGCAGCGGTGAGAATGTTCCTGCTGTCTCCCGGCAGGTCGGCGTCGTGCTGTTTAAGGAACGCTTCGGCCAGGAGAATGTCCGGAATGGCAGTCCATTCGCTGTAGGCCACCAGGACCACAATCATATTGCCTTCTTTCAAAGCGGCCTCGGCCACGGGCATTCCTTGATAGGCCTGCCAGGCGGGCCCATCACAGGGAACATACCGGTCCAGGAAAATCGGGTAGCTGTTGTCCCAGCCTTCCGGCATGTAGAAGACCATCTTATAGCGGGACGATGTATCCTCTCCGGCATACAGGACGTCTGCCGTCACGGCATAGTCCTTGAAGCTCTCGTCCTCAAAGACCAAGCGGCAAAGCCAGGATTCGCCAATTTCCACATTGGAGAAACTGCCTTTTTCCTTGCAGCCGGCAAGGAGCAGCAAGGCAAGGGGAAGCAGATAAAGCAAGCGTTTCATAGGGCTATTCTTTGACTAAACGTACAGGGTACCTTCTTTGGCCCAGGCTGGTCTCGCCCAGTTCCTCCCAGGTGTAATAACCATCCCGATTGGGGGCCTTTAACAGGGG
>DFFY01000042.1:2614-5272 GCA_002371115.1 Bacteroidales bacterium UBA3764 | reverse complement strand
CCGGAGGCCGGGACAAACTTGCTCTTGCCGGCAATATCGGCCTGCTTATAATAGGCTACGGCTTCTTTCACAGCCTTGGGCTCCAGCACCAGGATGCCGCGTTCCGGCGTGGCGGGGCCTACGATTTTCATCCAAGGGAAACCGCTTTTGAAATATTCGATTTGCTGTTTCACCTGACGCAGGCTGGCGCCGCGTTCCTCAATCTGTTGAGTGTCTTTCTGGTTGAACATAGTGTTATGTGGTTTAATATAAAATTCTTGCCTGTAATTGTACTCGCTGCGCAGCTGCTCAAAGCTGGAGGGGTTGCTGCGGAAGAGGAAATCGTCCGTGAAAATGGGGTAATTGTACTGCAGGATGGCGGCAATCTCCCCTTGTGTTTTTCCGCTGAGGTCTATCTCCACCGGCTTGAGCGATTCATCTTCCAGCGCCGGGCGGAAATCCTTCAGCGCCTCTATGCCAAAGTGACGCGCAATGGCTTGTACGGCCATAGCCGTGCCGTTTTGCTTGCCTTGGTAGGAGTAGCCGGCTATATGCGGCGTAGCAATGTCACAACTGTCGATAAGAATGGGGTTGGGATCAGGCTCGTTGCACCAGGTATCCAGCACCAGCGGTCCCAATTTGGGTCTGTTCCGGAGCAGTGCCTGCTCGTCCACCACCTCTCCGCGGGACGCGTTGATAAAGAATGCACCGGGCTGGATTTTGGCGAAGAAATCGTCACCAGCCATGCCGCGCGTGGTGGCGTCCAGCGGGACGTGCAGGGTGACCACATGGGCCCGGGCAAGCAGCTCGTCCAGGGAGACAAAGCCTTTCTGCCCTTCTTTTTCCGCACGCGGAGGGTCGTTCAAAAGCACCTTGAAACCCAGGTTCCGGGCCATTTGCTCCACTTTTTTCCCCACATTGCCCACGCCGATGATGCCTATCACCTTGCCTTCCAGCTTGATGGCCCGACGGGAAGCCACGCCAAAAAGCGCGGAAAAAACATAATCCGCCACGCCGCCGGCATTGCATCCCTCCGCATTTTGCACCTCAATGCCGTTTTTGGCGCACCACTCCAAGTCTATATGGTCCGTGCCGATGGTGGCGCTGGCAATCATTTTCACCTTGGTGCCTTTCAAGGTTTCCTCGTTGCATTTGGTGCGGGTGCGGATAATGAGGGCATCCGCATCCAACATGGCGTTATGGTCGATGGAACGGCCGTCCAAGTATTCCACCTGGGCATAAGGCTCCAGGACTCCCTTCAGAAAGGGGATATTGGTATCTGCTACAATTTTCATTTGTCATGGTAAGGGTACTTGGCCCTTAATCATACAAATATAAGTATAATTTAAGATATTTATGGCAAATTTTGTAATTTTGCAGCCGCATTTAGTCAGTAGTGTCATGTGGTGGATTCTTTCTTTTGTGTCGGCCGCCCTCTTAGGTTGCTATGACTCCTTCAAGAAACTGGCGTTACGGGATAACGCCGTGATGCCCGTGCTGTTTTTCAACACGCTGGTTTCCACCTTGTTGCTTTCTCCCCTGCTGTTCAGAACGGGATTTGGGAGCTGGGAAGTGCAGCGCTGGATTGTGCTCAAGAGCGCCATTGTGCTTTCCTCCTGGCTGGCCGGTTATTATGCCATGAAACACCTGCCGCTGACCATTGTGGGACCGCTGAATGCCACCCGGCCGGTGCTGGTGCTGCTCGGAGCCGTGCTGCTGTTCGGAGAGCGCCTGAACCTGCTGCAGAGCCTGGGCGTGGGAACGGCCATCGTCGCATATTTTCTCATGCGCATGTCCGGGAAGCAGGAAGGGATTGACTTCCGGCACAACAAATGGATTTGGTCGCTCATTGTGGCGGTGCTGCTGGGGGCCGCCAGCGGGCTGTACGACAAATTCCTGATGTCGCCCTCCAGCGGCCTGGGAATGGACAATTTGCAGGTACTGAGCTGGTACACGTTCTATCAACTCATTATGATGAGCGTTTTGATGGCCTTTGTGTGGGCGCCGCGCCGGGCTTCCACCACGCCTTTTGAGTGGCGCTGGAGCATCCCGTTCATTTCCATCTTCCTATGTACGGCGGACTTCTGCTACCTGCAGGCCCTCGGGCAACCGGACGCCCTCATTTCCGTCATTTCCATGATCCGGCGCGGGTCCGTGCTGGTGAGTTTTATGATTGGCGCTTTCTTCCTAAAAGAGAAGAACATCAAAGCCAAGGCCTTCGACCTGGTTTTGGTGTTCCTCAGTATGGTGCTGCTGTATCTGGGCTCCCGTTAATTGGCTTCCCGGACTACTTCCCTGCCCGCTTCCGTCCAGGCCAGGTAGCCGCCCAGCATATTGTACACATCCTCAAGGAAGTTTCCGAACCAGTCCACATTCACGGCTCCGCGAAGGTGGCCGGCCGCGAATTCCTCCGCCGTACGTACGTCCAGAATGCGCGTTTCCGGCGCCAGGGCTTCCGCAAAGGCCTCTACCGATAAATTGTTCACGTTCTGGGCCTTACAGGAGAAGAGGCCCAAGAGGGATAAAAGCATAATGCAGGATACCAAATGTTTCATATTTGTAAAGATACCTCTTTTATTTCATGTCCACAACTCCCCTACCGTGACAATTTTTTGAAAAAAACCGAAAAAACATTTGGTAATTCAAAAAAAGTCCGTACCTTTGTAATCCCAAACGGGA
>DFFY01000042.1:0-2486 GCA_002371115.1 Bacteroidales bacterium UBA3764 | reverse complement strand
TCGATTCTCCTATGCTCCACAAAACAGAAAAGACCTGCGCAACATGAAGTCTTAAGTTCCTACTTGAGGGGTTAGTAGTGTTGGTGGAGCTTTTCTTTTTTTATACCTTCTTCTCCCGGAACTCTGCAGGAACAAACTTCCAGTGACGGTAAGGCACTCTCCATCGGCTACGGCCGGTCTCCGGCTGAGTATTCTCGTAAATGCTAAAGTCCGCATCTCCATTGGAATCCTTGATGAGTGTCAGGATGTGTTGGAACAATTCCTCCTTGGCCTGTGTCTTCTTTCCGGGAGTACCTGGGCCGCCTTCCGATGCCGGAAGGTGCATCTTGTTCATATGGAAAGCCATAGCACCCAGGACTATGTCCATACACTGCTGGATAGGATGTTTGTGAGAGTCAATCTCCGCGATATCGCATGGCTTCAGGACAATCTTGGCATTATGAAAGAGCGATAGCTCCTGCAGGTAATTCAGGTGCGCCTTGAAATCATCGTTCTGGGCGCGTGTGTCGGGAATCTCATCAAAGAACAACTTGACTTTGGTAAGGCGTGAAGGATTGTTCCTGTGATAAGCCAAACCAAAAGCATGCTTTATGAACTGGTAATATAAAAGATGGTATTGCAGGGCAGCCCCGTGATTGGGGACTATCTGGGATGTTTCTTGAAACATCACCCGCATCTTAAGTTTCTTCTCCTTCACAAACCCGAAGAATACGTCCATCATCTGCTTGTACTTCTCCAGATAGGGCGCCGTCACCTTCGTCCACTTGATTTCCCCGAACAAATTAAGTTGCGTTTTCATTTCCTTCAACGCCATATTCACCCGATAGAAGTCCTTGCCCCTGACAAGCACACCACCATAGAAGTGCGAATAATATGTACCCTTCGACAGCGACTCATCGCAATATATCATATACTCCCTCATATAGTCAACAATCAGAAATATAAAAATAGCAACTCTCTGTCAACCTTACCAAGTAATCTCAGGTAATTTTTTTTAACAAGAATCGCAGTCTGAATTGCTTCAACCGGAGCGGGAGTCTCCAAGAAGATCACAGTGCGTTTAGCTGGTAATTATTTGACCACCTAAACGCAAAAACGGGCTTTTTTGAGGTTAGCTGGTAAAATTCCGACCAGCTATCCGCACCCCGGCCCAATTCCGATTTGTCTTACTCTGCAAAAGTAATCATTTTCTGTGGGTGCGCGGCCCGAGGGACAGTCTGGTGCCGGCTTGCCGGACGCGCGGGTACCCCGGATGAAATCGGAGACCTGGCGGAGTTCCTGCTTTCCAGCCGTGGCCGTTTCATCTCCGGCGCCGACTTCCTTGCCGACGGCAGTTGCACTGCGTCATACTGGGACGGCGACCTACAGTACCTGAAGGCAACGCACTGAGGCTTATTTCCCGCCCCTGTATTCGGACGGTGTCATCCCGGTTGCCCTTTTGAAGTAACGGGTAAGCATTGGCGGTGCCGGAAAACGCATCCTGTCGGTCACGTCAGTGAGCGTCAGGTCCGTGTTGTTCAGCAGGAGCAGGATTTCGTGAAGTGTGTAATACTCAATCCAGTAGGAGCCGCTCTTTCCCGTTATCTTCTGGCGATGGCCTTCTTGTCTCGGGGCGTCACCTGGCCATGCTCAACAATGAACTGTTCATCGAACACGCGCTTAAGAAGCCCGTCCTTGGCCTTCACCTCCTCGGCGGAGAGCTGCTTGATGAGTTTCTGAATCATCTTGAGGATGCCATCGGAGTCTGCCTGCATCGCGACAAGACACAGGCCACCGGCGACTTCTGCTGCGACTATTTGTATACCCGCCCGGGGTCCTCTGCCAGGAAGAAGGCCATCCACCAGGCCTTGGCCGTCCCCTATCCTCCCGTCTCCCCGACCTTCAGCCAGGATGCAAGGAAGCGGGCTCCTGCGACAATCAGCGCAGTCCCGAGCCCCGGGTAAAAGGAGGCAAAGAACTCCGTGGGAATCCCCGGAATGAATTTCAGGGAGATACCGAGGCACATCATAAAGATAACCAGGATCCAGCCCTTGACAGGAAGAAAGGCCAGGATGGATTTCTTCTTTTCGGGGAATGCCATAATGCGCTCCGAATAGCGACTGACGATCCGCGAGAACATTCACAGGAGCCCGGCGAGCACGGCTACCGTCCCCAGCGCCAGACAGACAATGATTCGAGAGGGCCAGATGGTTTTTGACAAAGTGGACGGTTTGCCGAACACTTGGTCGAAGTGTGGATAGCGCGGAAGATATCCGGACGGACTACGTTCCATGAGTAATGATTGATTTAACTCAATCCGCAGGATTCCTCACAAGGTTAACCATGGCAATATCCGGAAGAGGCTCTTTCTCCAGCCAGTGGCTGCTTACCCGGCAGAGTTCCTGTCCGCTTTCGTTCATGACGAGGCCTACGAAGGTGTCCGGATTGTCGGTGGGGTGCGTTTCGTTTACGACAGTTTCCCCCAGCCTGGATTCCTTGATGAAGCG
>DFFY01000074.1:34103-37299 GCA_002371115.1 Bacteroidales bacterium UBA3764 | reverse complement strand
AACTCTATGGCTTACACAGCCGCAAAACGGACAGACTCCATAAGGAAGCTGCATTGTGCGTAAACATGATAGGTGCGCATATCTTCAAACTCCACTTGTTCGACAAACAGGTCATTGGGAGAATAAAGGGCCGACAGGTCGGCTTTCACTGATGGAGATGTTAGGCATTGCCGTAAAAATGTAGTATTTTTGTCTTCGTTAGGTGCTTTAATCATCGTCTATAACTTTATACTGTGGTAAGCATAAAGTTACGAAAAATTTATGTAAATACCTAACAATCAATTAGTTAATTCGTGGCGAATTGTTCGATTTATGCGGGTTGACTAATTGATTTTTTACGTCTATTCTCAATGCTAATATCCCGATTCGACGGCACTCTTCATACGGCACAAAGAGCCGGTTTCAACTATATTGCGGAAGAACCACTTTTTTCAGGGAAAGACAGAGATCCTCATTTGGGCTCTGTCGTCCTCATTTTGGGCCGATTTTAAGGACGGGATTGTCATTTCGAGCGAGCGGAGCGAGTCGAGAAATCTCCCAGCCCGTCATGCCCGGCCCCGACCAGGCATCTCCTTGTCCAGGCGACTTTGGGCGCCCCTTCGGTCAGCAGTCGAAAAAGGAGCTCACCCGGTCGCTTGACGGCTAACTCCTCCCTTTTACGGGCACTTCGGCCCGTAACGGTCGTCAAACACACGCCGTCATGCCCGTCTTTGTGCCGGAAGGCCTTATGACTACGTCAACGGCCTTTCGTCCCAAATTCGGTCACTGCTCCCTGCGCACCCTCCCGCACGGACCCTTTTCGCCAATTCCCTCCGGGGCATCCCAAAGCCCCCCTGCGACAGATGTGCTTCTCGTCGCACCTTAGCACCATAAAAATACCCCTCTACGTGGCGCTAACGCCCCAAATCTCCCTTAGTGCCATAAAAACGCCCTTCTGCGTGGCACTCCCTGTCATATCGAGGCCGCAGGCCGACCACATTCGCCACGTCACAACAGCCGACGGTACCATCTCCGGCCACTACGGGATGCCCGGCCAGATGTGTCAGCAGGTCACGGTCATCTACTTTGACACCCTGGAGAAAGCCCGGCGATTCCGCTACTCACCGCAAGGCGTCGGCTTCGACGACCCCTACGGCGATGGCCAAGACTCCTTCGACTATACCACCTATGCCGGCAACCCACGCCTGCCGGAGCTCATAGCAACCATCCTCCGGAACTACTTCGACATCAAAGACAACTCCCACATTGTGGCCCACACTTACGAAAAGATCCTGCCGATTCCCGGCCACAGCAGGTGAAATCTTAGAATCGGAAAGAATTTCCCTCATTCCCTCACTTCCCTCATTCCATCAAGTGATGGAACACGCTTTTCTACGGTGATGAAACAATGCTTGGGTGACACTGTTGCCCAAGCTCTCTTTATCTTTGCCTCCATGACACCCCATGACCCATTCATCATCGCCCCGCCACCCACGGAGGTCCCGGACTACGTCTGGTCTCCGCGCTATGACCGGCCGTGTTACCTCCCAGGAAGGCCCTCAAAGAAGCAAAAGGACACCGGCCGAAGGATTTCCCATCCCGATGCCGAAACCGCCCTCCAGGCCGCGAAACACGCCTGCCGTTCCCACCCCGGCCGACATATTTGATGAAAGTGTCATCGCTTTTGTCCTTGCAGGAAATCTGGTAAATTTCAAGCAATCAAGGATAAGCAATTACATTCATCACCCTGTATGGCGCGTTTTGCCCGTCGTGGCATCACCATACTCGGTGTGGAGTATTGTTTATTTGATTGCGGCTTACCAGAGCCTCCTGCAGATAAACGCCATACTCCACACTTTTTTTGTGCCGATTACCTGACAGTTCTGGCCCTGCGCCGCAAAGAAATAGGGGAGCCATCCCCACCGCCAGTGTTACGGGTTTCCCGTGGCATACTTGTTCTTAGAACGGAAGAGACCCCCGGTTACCGTACATTGACCCAGGGTCTCTTCTTTATTGTGGGGAGGGAGGAGGAGGCTCGGAGTTGAGGCGCGGGAGAGAAATAGAAACCGAAGCCTCGCATGAAGTGGGGCTTCGGTCATACCTGAATGGTATCACTTCCGGGATGGTGCCGATAAGGCGTTTAAGCAGGAGAAAGTCCCGGAGTGTCTATTTTCAGAATCCTTCCGGACCGCCGTTCTGGTCCAGCAAGTCGTGGTAATCACCATCCTGAATGGCATCGAGTGCAGGATCTGCATTCCCGCCCTTCTCGATGAATTCCTTCGTCCTCTTGGCAGCATTCGGGTCGGGCTTCCAGTCGCCGGGGCCGTCGATGTGCCCGCCGATATCCATCTTCTTTGCCTCTTCAGGAGTGAAGACTTCCTTGTATGACTTGGGCTTGTACTGGTTCTGTTTTGCCCGTTTTTCTTGAGCATCCGTTATGGCACTCACGATGATATGGGTCAGAATCAGTACGCCGACGGTAATCCAAGCCCAGCTGCTGGACTTCCGGTACCAGGGCTTCTCTTGAGCGGTATTATTCACTTTTGGCATATTCTCTACAGCGTTTTCTGGCAGCGGCCAGGGCTTTATTCTTTTTGGGGTTATGCGTGGTATTCATCATCGGCTGATACATCTGGATAAGTTCCTTCTCGGTGTCCACAATCTGTGATGGCTCCAGTTGAATCCAGTTTACGGCCAAATAACGGTGCATCCACTTTATCACGGCATCGGTATCCTCAGCACTGAATTCGTAGTTATTTTGATTTGCATAACCTATCAGAGACCCCTTTGGCGGAAGATACCCAAGTACAGCGCCAATTCCTCTGAAGAATGTCGCCGGATGCTGATGATTCAACTCCTCCTTCCAGAGTCTTTCGTGAAGGTTATCTGCCTTCCCGATATAAACAACACCGTCTTCCCTGAACGGACCATACTCAACAGGTAACTTTGCCTCTTTACTGAGCTTGATGCAGTACAGCCCAGGTACCTTGGGAACCATCTCACCAGACAGAGCGCCGACGGAGATAAAATCTCCCTGAATCAGTCTCTTTTCTGCAGCAGCAAGCCCCTTCACCGGAGCCGTAGCGCAGGCCGCCGGCTTTGCCGCCTTCGTAGGCACAGCAGGGAGTGGTGTGGCCGACGGCGCCTTTGCCGATACCGGCTTTCCACCTATCACCTTAATTCTACCAGAGCGAATCAATCCCTCCAAATCCGACAC
>DFFY01000074.1:14766-33979 GCA_002371115.1 Bacteroidales bacterium UBA3764 | reverse complement strand
CACGTATCCCTTTCTGGGCAGAGGGTTCTGCCTTTACCCGCAACTGCATTAGCTGTATGAGTACTGAAATCTCCTTGGCTGTAAACGTATTCTTGCCTTTCATGTCGATGATATCTTGGGGTTACGCCTGCAAATTTAATCATAACTCTCCGAATCTCAATGTCCCTCTGGCATGTACTTTACTTTGTCCCTGAACTACCTACACTACCTGTACTATCATCACTACCTACACTACCTGGACCTGTTGTGGGCCGATACCAGAATAAAAGCGGTCAAGGTCAGCAGTCCCAGCTGACGCTGGGCCAGCTCACCTTGGTTCCAGCCGCTCCGGCACTGACGCGCCTGTGCGACTTCCACTCTCATTTGCCACGCAGGAGAGACTCTCCGCCTTCCTGTCCGCTGCGCTCCCCGGAAGTCAGAGAGACTCTCCCAGGCCCGCGCACGCTCTCGCCACTGGCTCCCGCACAAAAGATTCCCGCCCGCCCTGCGATGGCATCCTCCGGCAGCTGCGCTGCCTCCGGATAGCCCGCTGCCCAGCCGGCCCACTAGCGGCTGCCGCCGCTCATGGTGCAGGTGTTGGCTGATGTGGTAATGGTGGAGGTCGTAGTGCTGCTTAGGATAACAGCCTTTCCCCCAAGTGCCAATGCCTCTCTATATATAGTGATTCTTATATTGCTATTGGGGATTTCGAGACCGGCAAGGATTGGGGCCGATGGTACCCCGTACCAGGGGAGAAGGATCCAGGCCGATGGCCCTTCGAGTCAGTATCAGTGCCGATGGCCGATGCTGGCCGATGGTGACCACCTCCAGCGACATCAAGGTCCGGAGGTTGTGGGGAAGCGGTCAGCCGTATCCGGCAGTCCAGCAGAGCTGGCCAGCCCAATACGTCTGGTTTCAATCAATGTATGCCACCAGAGTAGCTGGACTAGAATAGACAGTATTCCTCCAGCCGCGATTGCAGTTGGGTGAGCTCTGGGGACGTTTATTTTGCAATCGCGGCAAAGAAAAGGGGCGATATGGGGAAAATCCTTTCCGCGGTTGCATCTGGAAGTATCTCTGTGGCCGGTTTCCTGCAATCGCGGCGTTCGGGGCCGGAACTGAGCGAAGCGAAGTGGAGTCCCCCAGGAGGGTATCCCTTCCGGCGCAACGGCGCAGGTCAGTGGGGTGAGAGTTTTTTTGCTGGTTGCTAATACGTTGATTCTCAATACTTTCCTGATAATCCTCGGCTCTTTTTGCGCCGAGGATTATGCGTAATTGGCAGTGGAACAATAAGTTATGGGCCAGTGGCCTTTACGGCAGGAGATACACTCGCTGCGCCCGGTATGACAGGGGACACCGCTCGGTATGGCAGGTGCCACCGCACGGTATGACAGGGGTGCCACCGCATGGTATGACGGCGGGCTATTCCAGCGACAGGGCGGTTTTGACGCCAATCCAGCACATGTGGCGGAGAATAGGGTCCTGGATGTCCTTGTAGGGGACCATGTTGGTGTGGGTGAGGAGGAGTTCGTCGTCCGGGCCGTCCGTATAGCCGTTCACCTCCAGCTGGTTCATCCAGTGCAGGTGCTCGGCGGCGGCCAGGTATTCCAGGCGGCTGTAGGTGGCGTCTTTGCGGGGATAGTGCCAGGCTGTTTCTTCCGTGTAGGCGGCCGGAATATCCTTGGCGGCCTTTTTCAAGTCCTTGGAAGCGAAGCGGAGCAGGGTGGGAGCAAACAGGGCGCGTCCAATCTCCATGGCCTGCCGGCGCATGAGTTCCTGCTGCCTGGCCAGCGGGTTGCCGCCCGGCCGGCTCAGGCGCTCCCTGCGCTGGTCCCAGCTTTCGCCGTTGATGCTGGCGGTCTGGAAGGCTTCGGAGAAGCGGATGGCCGTCTGCTTGAGGCTGCGGCCGCTGATGACATCTGGTTTCCAGATGGTTTCCATGCGTCCGTAAATGCGGATAACCCGCACGCCCTCAGGCGCGTATGCCTCGTTATAATAGTTGATGAGTTCTTCAATGTGCGGGTCGCTGCGCCATACGCGGACAAGGATAATCATCTTGCCCAGGTCCACGCCTTTCTGCGCAGCTCTCTGCAGCAGGTGGATGGCCAGGGAGACATTACGAGTCCCTTTGTCCATGGCAACGACCATATAACGCAGGCCTTGGTCCAGCAGCTGGTCGTAGTGATCCCAGAAAGCTTCCGTTCCGGCCGAGGCATGCTTCCAAAGCAGCCGAGGGTCGTTTTTGAGCGCCGGTGCCAGATGCAGGAAATGGCCCCGGTTTTTCTCCAGGTCTTCATCGTACACCGTAATGGAAGAAGGCGCCATTTCCATATCCTTGCCCACAAACGTACCGAATTCCAGCAAGTAGCGCAGGGCTTCCTGGCCCGACTCTCCAAAGCCTACAATCAGGGACTTGAGACCGTCTTCCGCATAGCCCAGCGGCTGTCCGTCCTTATCTGTGGCGATATCCACATAATTGACCGGCAGCACTTCCGGGCGGCGCAGTTTGAGCTGCATGAACGACATGTAATGGGAATCCAATACCCGCAGCCGTTTGCCCATATGGGCGAAAAGCGTATAAAAACTGTCCGGCTCTTGCGTGTAGAAGAAGCCTTTGGCCTTTACGCTGCCGTCCCGGGCCAGGGCCTTCAGGAGCTCGAAGTTTTCCTGCTCGTCCTGGTTCAGGATATACAGGCTGGTGCGGGGGTTTTTGAGCCATCTGTCCAGTTTGTCCAGGCCGATGGCATGGCAGAAATGCGTGCTTTCCCCGCCGGGAAGATGCCCTTTGAGCAGGGAGAAGTGCTCGCTGCCCAGTTCTTCTTCCAAAGTGAGTTCTTTCTTCTGGCCGAAGATGCTGGACACCAGCTCGCCGATAGACAGCTCCGAATGGTGGGCATCGACATTGGGAAAATCTACAAAGATGATTTCTCCCTGTTCTTTTTTGCTGGAGCCTTCCCATTCCCGCAGGATGGATTTGGCCAGGAGCTTGGAATACGGACCTACGCCCAGGAAGATGTGATTCTTGCGGTCGCGGGCGGCTTTGTAGGCATTGGTGCGCAGCCAGGTGCGGTCCCTGAGGCGCCGGGGCATGATGAGCACCACCATGCTCAGGGTGAACAGCAGGATGAGGACAAAAATGGTGAGGTAGGCTATCATGAGCGCCGGCTCCCGGAAGATGACGGCGGCAATGATATCGTCAAACACAACGGTATGGCCGATGAACATTTCCAGCCCCGCGACCAGCGAAACCAGCACCAGCTGTATCCAGTTGCCGTCCGTGACGGTGTGCCCGGAACGCGCGAGGAGCACCACATGGATGGCCGTTCCCGCCATGAGGAGAAGGGAAAAGGTGAGGCCGATCAGTTTGCGGTGCCCTTTCCTGTTCAGGTGCAGGAGAAACTGGACAAAAGACAGGCCGACGATGGTGAGAAGAACGGCCCAAAGAATCATGGTGGAAACGGAAACCGGAAAATCGGGGACAGCTGCGTGCATGTATATAAGTTTTGTAATCCTTACAAAGATAGTGAAATTCTTCCGATTATTTTTACTATATTTGAAAGATGAAAGTTTTGCTCACGGATTTCAGCGGCGCGTACACGGCGCAGGGCTTCCTGCCTTGGCTGCAGGAACAGGCGGGGGAACAGCTCGTTTACGCGGATTTCACCTCCCTGGAAGGCACCTGCTGTTACTGTGACGCCCAGAAGGAGATAGGTCGGGGACTGCCGGAAGAACTGCCGCGCCTGCGCTTTCTGGACAGTGGGGATTACCACTACATGAGCCACCTGCTGGCCCTCCGGGAGACGGAGCCTTTCCACCTGGTTCTCTTGGACCACCATCCGGACAACCAGGAGCCTGCCTTCGGCGGGGTACTCAGTTGCGGAAGTTGGGTAAAGGCCATGCAGGAGGAGAATCCGCTGCTTGAGAGCGTACTCTCCATCGGCCCGGAAGGCTGCCCGGAAACGCTGCCGGAAGGATGGCTGGAGCAAAGGAGGGGAGCGCGCGTGTATATATCGCTGGACAAGGACATCATGGGCCGGGAGTGGGCCCGCACGGATTGGTCGCAGGGAACCCATACGCTGGAGCAGGTGAAACAGATGCTTACCCGCATCATGGAAGGGACGGAGGTGGCCGCCATTGACATTTGTGGAGAAATTTCGCCGTCCAAGGGCGGTACGCCGGAAGACCTCCGCATCAACAGGGAAACCAATATAGAATTGTACACACATATAATTAAACACTTATAGCTATGTCAGAACTAAAAACCTGTCTGTACGATGCCCACGTGGCCTTGGACGCCAAGATGAGTCCCTTTGCGGGATACATCATGCCCATCCAGTACAGTTCCATTACCATAGAACACAACGCCGTCCGGCAGCATGTGGGCATGTTCGATGTGTCCCACATGGGAGAAATCTTTGTGAAAGGTCCTCAGGCCGAGGAATTTATCAACCACATCTTCACCAACGACATCCGCGGCTACGAGCCCGGCAAGGTGCTGTACGGCATGATGTGCTATCCGGACGGGGGCACCGTGGATGACCTCCTGGTGTACCGGGAGTTCCTCGCGGACCATTTCCTGCTGGTGGTGAACGCCGCCAACATCGACAAGGATTTTGCCTGGATTCAGGAGCAGGCCAAGGGCTATGACGTCCGGCTGGACAATGCCTCGCCGCGCATCGGCCAAATTGCCGTGCAAGGGCCTGAAGCGGAGAAAACCATCATGGAAGTCTTGGGTTACAAGGAAGCGGCCAGCCTGTCCTTCTACACCTTCTGCGACGTGGAGTACAACGGGGAACGTCTCATCCTTAGCCGTACCGGCTACACCGGAGAAGACGGTTTTGAACTCTATACCACCTGCGAGAACATTGTGGAAATCTGGGACAAACTCCTCCAGGCAGGCGTACAGCCCTGCGGCCTGGGCTGCCGGGACACCCTCCGCTTCGAGGCCGGCCTGCCCTTGTACGGAGACGAACTCAGTCCGGAAATCAGCCCCGTGATGGCCGGCCTGGGCATGTTCTGCAAGTATGAGAAGGATTTCATCGGCAAGGAAGCCCTGCTGGACCAGAAGGCCGGCAACCTGGCCCGCAAGCTGGTGGGAATAGAGATAGAGGACAAAGCCATTCCGCGCGCTGGCTATCCGGTGGAAACACCTGACGGACAGGAAGTTGGCATTGTAACCACCGGTTACCATTCCATCTCGCTGGACAAGAGCATTTGTTTTGCCCTGGTGGACAAGGCGTTCAGCGCCCTGGATACGCCCCTTTGCATCCGTATCCGCAAGAAAGTGTTCCCCGGCAAGGTGGTGAAAAAGAGATTTTATCAAACTAACTACAAAAAATAACTGATTATGTCTAAGATTATTGAAGGCCTCAAGTATTCTCAGTCCCACGAGTGGGTAAAGGTGGAAGGTAACATTGCCTATATTGGCGTAACGGATTTCGCCCAGAAGGAAATGGGAGACATCACCTACGTGGATATGCCCGAGGAAGGGGACGATGTCATTGCCGGTGAAGAATTCGGCGCCCTGGAGAGCGTAAAGGCCTCTTCCGAGCTCATCAGCCCGGTTTCCGGCACGGTGGTGCTGGTGAACGGCGAGCTGGAAGACGCCCCCGAGAAGGTGAACGAGGACGCTTACGGCGCATGGATTATCAAGGTGGAAATGTCCCTGCCTTCGGAGCTGGACGCCCTGATGGACGCTGCCGCTTACAAGGCTCATATCGGCGAGTAAGATGGCCCGTTTACCGTATCTGCCCCATACCGATGCGGATATCCAGGCCATGCTGGATAAAATCGGCGTGAAAAAGCTGGACGAACTGTACAGCGACGTTCCCGCCGAGTTCCTGCACAAGGGCGTCTATGCCCTTCCGCCCGCCATGAGCGAGCAGGAAATCCGCGACTGCTTTGCCTCCCTGGAGGCCATGAACGCCAAACTGAAGGTGTTTGTGGGCGCCGGCGCGTATGACCATTACACGCCGGCCGTTATCCCGTACCTTTGCGCGCGTTCGGAATTTCTGACTGCCTATACGCCGTACCAATGCGAGATTTCGCAGGGTACGCTGCGCTATATCTTTGAGTATCAGAGCCTCATCTGTGCCCTTACCGGCCTGGACGTGTCCAACGCCTCGCTGTACGACGGTCCCACCGCCGCAGCGGAAGCCATGAAGATGGCCGTGGCCTGCACCCGCAAGAAAACGCGCGTGCTGCTGTCCAGGGGCCTGTTGCCCCATGTGATGGAGGTGGTAGAAACCTATGCCCGCTTCCATGGCGTTCAAATTGGCTACGTGCCCGTGATGAACGGCCAGACCTGTCCCAACTGTCTTAAGGCGGAACTCGCCAAGGACGATGTAGCGGGTGTAATCGTTCCGTCCATCAACCGTTACGGCATTGTGGAGGACCATACCGGTTTTGCCGATGCCATCCACGCTCAGAAGGGCCTCCTCATCGAGTATTGTGACCCGTCCGCGCTGGCGGTGGTAAAAACGCCGGGCGAGTGGGATGCGGACATTGCCATTGGCGATGGCCAGCCCCTGGGCCTGCCCCTGAGCTACGGCGGCCCGTACGTGGGCTTCATGGCCGTGAAGAAGGAGCACATGCGCAAGATGCCCGGCCGCATTGTGGGCCAGACGGTGGACAAGGAAGGCCGCCGCGTGTTCGTGCTCACCCTGCAGGCCCGCGAGCAGCATATCAAGCGGGAAAAAGCCACTTCCAACATTTGCTCCAACGAGAGCCTCATGGCCCTGTGGGTAACCATTTACCTTTCCCTGATGGGCCCGGAAGGCCTTAAAGAAGTGAATAAGCTCTCCACGGACGGCGCCCATTATTTATATGGTGAACTCCTAAAAACCGGCCAGTTCGAGGAAGTGTTCCCCGGCAAGCCGTTCCTGAAGGAATTCGTGCTCAAACCCAAGCAGGCCGGTCTCCAGGAACGCTTGGAGAAGGCGGGCTTCTTTGCCGCCCTTCCCACGGAGGAGGGTTACGTGAGCTTCTGCGTTACGGAAAAACGGACCAAGGCGGAAATTGACGCCCTGGTCAAAGCCGTTAAGGAGGGATAGGCCATGAAATACTACGACAAACTCATTTTCGAATGCTCCCGGGAGGGCCGATGCGGCTATTCGCTTCCGAGGAACGCCTTCCCGGCGGCAGGGGAGCTGCCTGCTGCCCTGCGCCGCCAGGCTCCGCTGGCCCTGCCGCAGGTGAGCGAACCGGACGTGGTGCGCCATTACACCAACCTGTCCCAGATGAACTTCGGCGTGGATACCGGCTTTTATCCGCTGGGCTCCTGCACCATGAAGTACAATCCCAAAATCAACGAGGAAATGGCTGCCCTGCAGGGCTTCCAGGGCCTGCATCCGCTGATGCCCGCCCGCCTGACGGAAGGTGCCTGCAAGGTCTATGAGGAGATGGACAAGGCCCTTGCCGCCATCACCGGCATGTACAAGTTCACCTTCGCTCCCTGCGCGGGTGCCCACGGTGAGCTCACTGGTCTCATGCTCATGCGCCAGTACCATATCAACCGCGGTGACCTCAAGCGCACCAAGGTGATTGTGCCGGACAGCGCCCACGGAACCAATCCCGCCTCTGCAGCCGTCTGCGGCCTGGAAGTGGTGGAGGTAAAGTCCCTGGCCAACGGCCGCATCGACGTGGAAGCCCTCAAGCCGCTCCTCACCGACGAGGTGGCCGGTATCATGATGACCAATCCCAACACGCTGGGCCTGTTTGAGACGGAAATTGGGACCATCGCCGCGCTGGTCCATGCGGCCGGCGGCCTGCTGTATTACGACGGCGCCAACATGAACCCGCTCATGGGTGTGGTGCGTCCCGGCGACATGGGTTTTGATATCATGCACCTGAACCTGCACAAGACCTTCTCCACGCCGCACGGCGGTGGCGGTCCCGGTTCCGGTCCCGTGGGCGTGGCCCGGAAGCTGGTGGATTGCCTGCCCGCCATCCGCGTGTCTGCCTTCCACGGCAACTTCGGCGTCATTTTACGGGCCTATGCCTACATCCTGGCCCTGGGGCAGGAGCACCTGCGCAAGGTGGGCCAGTACGCCGTCCTGAGCGCCAACTACATCAAAGAAAGCCTCAAGGACGTGTACAAACTGCCCATCGAGGGCGTCTGCAAGCACGAATTCGTGTTCGATGGCCTTATCAACGACGGTGCCCATGACGATGTCCCCGGCGCCACCACGCTGGACGTGGCCAAGCGCCTGCTGGACTACGGTTTCCACGCGCCCACTATCTATTTCCCGCTGCTGTTCCACCAGGCGCTCATGATAGAGCCCACGGAAACGGAAAGCAAGGAAACCATAGACGCGTTCATAGAAGTGATGCGGAAAATTGCCGCCGAGGCCGCCCAGGACCCGAATATCCTGCACGATGCCCCGCACAATACGCCCATTTCCCGTCCGGACGAGACCACGGCCGCACGAAATCCTATCTTGAAATACCAGGAAAATTCGTAACTTTGCCACCCTTATGAAGGAACGGACGTTACATACCATACTGGACGGATTCCAGAAGATGGAGCTGCAGGACCTCGGGAACATCCTGGGGGACAATCTCAGCCCCCGTTTGAGGAAATCCCAGCTGGTGGACCAGTTGCACACCTACCTGCGCGCTCAGCCGCGCAGGTGGATGTCGCACCTGATGGAGCGCGACGTCCGTCTGCTCCGGGAACTGGTGCATGCCGGCCCGGAGAAGGTTCAGTATCAAGACTTTGCAGACTATCCTTCGCTCTTGGAGGCTGTGGGCCTGGTGGAGTACGACGACTCCGACGAGCACTTCCACAAAGTCTGGATCAGCCGGGAACTGTACGACATCGTGGCGCCGGAAGTGGACAAGGTGCTGCGGCAGGGAGAGAAAAACGGCCAGTATGAGGTGGAACGCATCGGGCTGGGGTACATGAACCTGTACGGAATCATCCCCACGGAGAAGTTCGTGGATATGCTGATGGATTGGTACGAGAAAGCTTACGGCCCCGATTTACAAACGCTTACCGGCATCCTGCATCAGAGCCCGCTGGTAAAGATGTATCGCTACAACGACCGCTTCGGGGACTATGTATGTTCTCCCTGCGTGGACAATGTGGAGGAAATCTTCTCGATTCGCAAGCAGCTGAAACAGCGGAAGTACAAGATGTTCGACCCCAAAGAGGCCTTCGATGCCGGTGCCGGCGCGCCTTATTTCACCGTCGGGCTCAAGACCCCGGAAGGGATGCGGCTGGAGCAGCTGTACCGCCGGCTGGGCTATGAAGGATTCGACCTGGTAAAGGCGGAGCATGACACCTGGCTGGAAGCCCAATATACGGAGCAGCAGAACGATGCGCTCTTTTCTCCGCTGATGGACAGTCCGCTCTGTCCTGCGCTGGATGACAGCAGCTGGCTGGAGTGCTGCCGCATTGTGCGCGCCTATGCCGATTCCGTTCCCAAATGGCTCCTCTGTGGGCGCACTGCGGCGGAGACGGGGCTGTGCCAGGCCGACTGGGAAGCCTGGAAAACCCTTCCTGAGCCGGATATGCATAGCGGCGAAGATTATCCGCAGTGGAGCATGCCGGAACCCACCGTTACGGATGGCTATGCCGCCGACATGGATGCCGCCGGCTATCTTCCCATGGGCTTTGCCATTCCCCATGTGGCGCCGGAGGACCCTTGCCCCTGCGGAAGCGGTCTCCGCTATTGCCACTGTCACGGTAAATACCTGTCTTGAACATGGAGGAATGTATCCTCAAACCCGTAGCTTATTACAGGGGGCCCTTCGGCTCCAAGTTTGGCATACCCCGCCAAAGTTCCCTCAGCGCCCATATTCATGGGCGTGTAGTTTTTGAGAAAGCCTATCAGGTACCACAGTCCCTGCGCGGCTTGGAAGGTTTCAGCCGCATCTGGCTCATTTGGGGCTTCAGTGCCAACAAAGCGGCAAAAGGGGAGTGGCAGCCTACCGTGCGACCTCCGCGCCTGGGCGGAAACACGGCCATGGGGGTGTGGGCCACGCGTTCTCCCTATCGGCCCAATCCGCTGGGCCTTTCCTGCGTGGAACTGGAGGGGATAGAAAAAGGAGAACTGCTGGTACGCGGGGCGGACTTGATGGACGGTACGCCCATTTACGACATCAAGCCTTATATTGTCTATGCCGACAGTTACCCGGACGCCCGCTCCGGATTTGCCACTGACGCCCCGCAGCGCCGTCTGCAGGTGGTGATTCCCGCCTCGCTCCCTTTCACGGAGGAGCAGCGCCTGGCCCTCACGGAAATTCTGGCGCTGGATCCGCGTCCCGCCTATCAGGACAAGCCGGACAAAGAATACGCCATGCCCTTTGACGGGGCCGACGTCCACTTCAAGGTGCAGGAGGGCGTGGTAACGGTAACGGGCTATTTGCCGCTGCGGTACTGAGACGGCGTGAGCCCCGTTTTCTTTTTAAAAAAGCGCGAGAAATAAGACTGGTCCTCCAGCCCTACGCGGGACGCTACTTCCACAATGGGAACGGCCGGGTCTTTAAGCAGTTGCTTGGCCATGTTCAGGCGGGCAATCTCTATCCAGTCAATGGCCGTGCGGTGGGTATGGAACTTCACTGTTTTATTTAGGTAATTTGCCGTAACTTGCAGCAAATCTGCGTATTCTGACACTGAGAGTGGCTGCCTCTCACGGTCGAACACCAGCTGGAGAAACTTTTCGGGAACGGCAGCCAGGCTGCCTTTGGGCCGCAGCTGCCCAAGAATCAGGTCCAGGCCGCTTTGCAGGAAGGCTTTGTCCCGGTCTTCGAAGGCGGTGAACAGGCGTTTCATGAGCGCCCCGATAAAGACGGCGTCGTCGAACCAGAAACTCTGGACGATGGGCGTTTCCGTGCGCAGGACGGCATAGGAAGCATCTTTCAGGTAGTCCATGGAGAAACTGCCCACAAAGCCGTTGCAGTTCTTGAAATACCGGACAAAGATGCCAAGGTTTTCCGGAACCAGGATAAACTGCCCGGCTCCTACCAGGATGTTTTGCCCATCGACTTCTACCAGCACCTCGCCTTCCATCAGGTAGGCGAATGAAAAGAAGGGAATTTTGTACGGATGCATCAGGTATCCTTCATTGTCTCCCTGGGCATCCAGCATGCTGATTTGAATGTGATTCGACATAATTAAAATTCAAGGTCCAGGCCTATATTGACTGCAAAATTTTTCTTGGCATTTTCCCGGTGGGTGAGCCGCCAGAATGCATCGACCCGGATAAGCCGGAAAATGTTGGAGATGCCGACACCCACCTCTACGTAGGGCGTTTCCAGGGTTTTGCTGGAGGCCGGAAGATGGAAAGGAGCGCCGCCACCGGGGGTGAACAGGGGATCCCGGTTGGCGTTGCTCAGGGTGCCCCAGGCCACTTTTACCGTTGCTACTTCGCGAAGGTCCAGCTTCTTTACCCAGGGAATTTTTCCCAGGAAGAAGCCGTTGAAATTGTGCTCATAGAAACCGGTAATCCAGCGGTCTGACAGGAATTCGTAATAATCCATGCAGGCGTACGCCCCGCGGTCCAGGAAGAAGGTCTGGTTGCCCTCGTGCAGTTTGAGCATGTTATAGGGAACACTGCCCCAGATGGCGCCGCCTTCTATTTCCAGGCGCCCGAAGCCGACAGCGGTGGACGGAACCTTCCAGCCCAGAAAAGCCGTTGTCTTGAGGAAGTTGAAGTCATCCTTTGTAAGGCCTTTGAAGCCACCGGTGACGTTGATGTCCAGCGTAGGATATTTGGTGAAGATGTACGTCTTGACAAAGTAGTTGCGGTTGACGCGCTCGTCAAAGGAGAAGCGGAACCCCAGGCGGAGGGAATTCATGGAAAAGCTTGGAATGGCGTTCTCCGGGGTGTTCTCCAGGTTGGAGGGAATGAAGCGGACCCGTTCCATGCTCATGTCCGGCCCGCTGTAACTCCACACACGCTGCGTGCGCCATTGCAGGGAGGCGTTGCACCAATGGGCCAGCTCGTGTTCATACAGCGCGTCCACGTATCGGACCAGGCTCAGTTTTTTGCTTTGTTCGCGGGCCAGGAAGGAGGAGAAGATGTTTTGTGCGGTGAACACGTAGCCGCCGCCGAACTGCACATAGTCATACTTGGCTTCCAGCGTGATTTTACGGGTTTTCTCCCGGCCCAGCATCCATTCCAGGGACGCAAAACCTTTGGGCCTGAGGTCCTTGAATCCGAAGGCGACGTAGCCGCCCAAACGCACTTTGGTGGAGAATTCCTTCAGCGTACGCCCTCCCAGCTGCATGCGGAAGCCTTCCATGTCGTTGTAGGCGAAAGTCTGGGCCCATCGGCCAAACTCAAATTTCCAGGGCTTCACTTCATAGTAATTGTTGACGAGGGTGCGGGTAATGGCATAGGTCCATTTGTACAGGCCGGTGTCCTGGATTTCTCCCACCATGCGGTAAATGCCCTGTTCCCGTTCCGAGAGCTGGTAGGGACGGACTTTGTCCCAGTAGGCATCGTCTCCGGACTGGACGTCACGCATCACCACCGGTTCGTTGGACGTAAGGGCGTCCGGGTCCGTAACCGGTTCAAAAACAGGCTCCTCGTAAACGATGTGCCGGTTTCCTAGGAACGCGATAATACGGGAGGCGTCATTGGACGTGAGGGCAAAATCGATGAAAAGGCGTTCTTCTCCATAGAACCATCGTCCGTTGGGAAGGCGCCGGTTCTGAATGTTGAAGTTGATGTGCCGGATCCAGTTTACGTTGGATTCTCCGGACAGGCTGGCCGTAACGCTGCGGATGCCGAAGTCCTGGGCGTCTATCTGCATTTCTCCGTCTAAGGTGGGCGAGGTGACCAGTTTCTTGGGATGGAAGCGCAGTACATAGGTTTTGCGCCCTTCTACCTGCAGGCTGTCCACCAGGAAATAATTGTAGAAGATACGGGAACTTTCCGCTGCCGGATTGGGAATCTGCAGGTTGAAAACCCCGATGGTGCTCTTATAAAAGTTGGTTTTCAGGAGATAGGTTCCGGTAAACTGACGCACGACGTTGTCTTCCTCCATGCCGGAAATACGGCTGGCGCGCATCACTTCCCGGTTGAAGGAAGGGTCCTTCGAGTGATAAATGTCGGCTACGTTTTCCGAGATGAGTGCGGGAATGTACGAGCGGCCGGTAATGGCCGACGTGTCTGTGTATTCGCGGATAAAGCCGATGCTCCTGTCCAGGGACTTGATGCGCATGAGTTCTTCCAGGTTCTGGACGTCGAACTCGATCTTGGAATACATGCGGGCGTTCCAGTCTGGTGCGTTGTCCGGGTCGTTGACGGCCAGGCTGCGGTCCAGCTTGCGCAGGATGCTCTTGATGTAGCGGTCGTCCGGCTTCACATAGGCCGCATTCAACTGCTTGGGGTCCGGGTGCAGGCGGAAGTTCAGCTCCTTGAACGCCCCCTGGTTCACGGGTTGGGACAGGCTTTGGTAGCCGATAAGCGAGGCGGTGAGCACCTGGGCGTCTTTTGAGCGGGTTTCCAGGGAATAGCGCCCGTCCAGGTCTGTCGATACGCCAATGGTGGTTCCGTCAAAGTAAACGCCCACAAAGGGGAGCGGCTCTCCGGTGTCGGCATCGCGTACGACCCCGCGCACACGCGTAGTCTGGGCGGCGGCAAAAGCTACCGCTCCCATCAGCATGAGGGAGAGCCATACCTTTTTCAACATTCTACGAATGTACTACAATTATATCAATTGTACAAGAGCGAGAGAATGAAAAGCACCCATTTGGCGGGCAGGATGCGGACCAGGAAACCGACCAGCTTGTAATCCAGGCGGGGAATGACGCGAACGGCCATGTGGGAACGCGTCAGCTGCCGGCGGATGGCCTTGCCGATGACATCCGGTGACATGCCGTTCAGTTCATCGTGCTCAATCTTTTTCAGGTTGCGTTCCATGCCGGCCCTGTACGGGGATGCCGGCTCCGTGGCGGCCTGGTTCAGCTTGCGGGCGGCGGTGAAGCCGGTGGCCACGTCGCCGGGCAGGATGCAGCAGCATTCGATGCCCGTCCCGCGAAGCTCCATCGACAAGGATTGGGACAGGGACAGCAGGGCGGCCTTGGCCGACGAATAGAAGCCCTGATAGGGGAGTTGAAGCACGGCCATGACGGAGCTCACCGTGACGATGCGCCCGAAGTGCTGTTGCCGGAACACCGGCAGGCAGGCCTGGATGGTTTTGAACGAGCCAAAATACGTGGTTTCAAACTGGGAGCGGGCTTCCGCCTCCAGCGTTCCTTCAACCGGACCGTAAATCCCGTTTCCGGCGTTGCACACAACCGCGTCCAGGCGGCCTTCCTTGCGTACGATTTCCTGTACGCAGGCCTTGAGACCTTCGGCGTCGTTCACGTCCAGTTTTACGGGGACGATACCTTCCTGAGGCCGGTCAACGGTGCCGCGGCGGCTGCCGCAATACACTTTCATGCCGGCCGAGGCCAGCAAATGGGCGGTGGCGGCTCCGATGCCGCTGCTTCCGCCGGTAAGCAATACTACGCTTACTTCCATAGGGCAGATCGTTTTATGAAATGGTCGGGGAGGGGCATCTCATATACGCTTTTGCGCAAAAAGGTGCCGAAAGCTTCGTCGGAAAGGGCGTTCTGCTGTTCCACGCTGATGGTTTCGCCGATGCCCAGACGGGGGAAGGTGCCCCGTTTGTTCGCCACTTCGTGGAACAGGCGGACAAAACGGAGGCGGTAGTCAATGAGTCCCAGTCCGTAATAGAACCAGGAATTGTGGTCGAAGAAGCGGATGGGAACCACCGGAACCTTCGCTTTGCGGATGAGTTTGAGGGCCGCATCCTGCCAGGGCCGTTCCTGTAGCGTCCAGCCTTCGCTGGGCTTGAGGTCCGCCACGGCGCCGGAAGGGAACAGGGACAGCGGTTCACCGCTGCGGAGCTGCAGCAGGGCGCTTTTTACCCCGCCGATGCTGGTGGCGGTGGTTTCCCGTTTGTTTACGGTAGGATTCACCGCAATGAAATTGGGCGCGAGTCCCCAGATGGGCATGAGCATCTCGTTTACCATCACTTTCATTTTCGGGCGGACATGTCCCACGATATCCACCAGGCAGATGCCGTCGATATGGCCATACACATGGTTGGAGATGGTGATGAACGGTCCCTCGGGAAACGCCAGGCGTTCCGGATTGCCGATAAGAAATTCCAGTCCCATCTGGTCCAGGATGCCTTTGGCGAAGTCCGGCCCCGGGGCAACGCCCAACTTTTCCACGGCGTCGTGTATGCGGTTGACATGGGTGATGCCAGAGATGTACATGCTGGGCTTATAGAGCAGCCTGCCCCATTTCCCCCTGAGGAAGGGAAACAGGTCGGCGGCAACTTCCGGGGTAAAAATCATGCTTACTCCTCCTTCTTTTTGGGAGGGTCCAGCCTGGAGAAGTATTTGGCGTCCTGGAAGAATCCCACCAGGTAGAACGCGAACAGGAGGAGGGCGATGACAACGGCAATGTAGTCGAACAGGCCCACCATGAACTGGTTGTGGAAGATGGTGACGGGGCGTTTCCATTCCGTAAGCCAGGGAATGTAGCAGAATGCAATGTTCACGAGCATCAGGATGAGCCGGAACTCAGTGGGCCCCAGGCCTCCGTAGGTAAGGCGCATTTCCCCTTTGAGGTGGCAGTTGATGTACACGAAGATGCTGAGCATGAAATAGCCCACCAGGGCCAGCATGGCAAAACTCATGTTCACCAGCGGGCTGCATCCCACACCGATGAACATGATGGTTTCATTGATGACATCTACGTTATGGTCGATGTAAAAGCCGTAGGTTTTGCGCTGCATGTTGCGGACCCGGGCCAGGGAGCCGTCCAGCGAGTCTCCGAACCAGTTCACCAGCAGGCCCAGGTTGGCCAGCCACAGCCAGTTGAGATTCAGGTTGGAAAGGGCGTATCCGCCCGCCACGATGCAGGCGCCGACGAAGCCCACGAAGGTGAGCATATCTGATGTTACCCAGGCAGGCATGCGTTCCGCGAGCCATACCAGAACTTTCTTTTCCGCCGCATTCAGGATGGAAGTCTGGATGCGGGCCGCTTGTTTGTTTTCTTCGCTCATATCTATCCTTTATAAACATGCAAAATTAACAATAATTTTGCGTTTCAGGAAATGAATAATTCGTATATTTGTCCCTATGTTAGAAAAGTATCTCCGATTAGCCGTTGTCGTTTTTGTCAGTGCAACTTGTATCTATCTGATTCTGAATCATCGTTCCCTGGCCAGGGAACGCGCCGCACGTGAAGCGGAGGAGGCGTGGCTGGCACTGGGGCCCATCAGGAATGAGCCGGTGCGTTCCCGCATCTACGACGTCAACTTCTCCCGGGAGTTCAATGACATGAACGACACCCAGCTCAAGGTGGCCCAGGCTATCGGCGTACCGCCGGTGGAAGACCGCGAGGCTGCGGAACACTTGAAATCAAGGCTGGTAAAG
Source organism: Bacteroidales bacterium UBA3764 (assembly GCA_002371115.1). GTDB lineage: Bacteria > Bacteroidota > Bacteroidia > Bacteroidales > UBA932 > Cryptobacteroides. The sequence continues at coordinate 17,592 of DFFY01000074.1, read as the reverse complement.
CTGGAAGACACAGATACTTACGTGGTAGATTCCCTGACGCATTCCATCCCGTACCTCATTCCGTCGGCCAAAGAACTGCTGGACCTTATCGGCCGTAATTTCCAGGATTCGCTCTCTTCCAAGGGCCTGAATCCCAATAAACTGATTGTCACTTCCGTGCTGCGGACGGAGGCCGATGTCAAAAAACTCCGCCGGCACAACCTGAATGCCTCGGAGAACTCCACGCATCGCTATGGAACCACCTTCGACTTGTCTTATTGGAATTACGTAAAAGTCCCGGAATACCTGGGACGTCCCTACGAGGATGTCCCGCAGTCCTATCTGCGTGCCACGTTAAGCCAGGTGCTCAAGGACATCCATGACCAGCCTGGAACTTGTTACATCAAGTTCGAGCGCAAGCAGAGCTGCTTCCACATTACTGTAAGGAAGTAGGCTTCCGCTGCAGGCGCTTGAACAGTTTCTTGATGGCGCGCCAGCCTATGGCGGAGAAGGTTTCTACGTGACGTTTCTTTTTCTCGGGATACATCTCATGGAAATTGATGAGGATGCCGGAATCGTAAATGTCGCCAAATTCGTCATTGATGCCCGTCCCGAAGAAAATCATGCTGGGAGACAGGTTCATGTAGGTGTTTACCAGCGGCGGAATGAAGGCGCCCATGCGCTGAATTTCTCCCTTTAAGACTTTATACGCATCCTTGTACTCCAGCCCTTTGAAGAGTTTGGAATACCTGCGGGGATTCTTCACTTTCACTTCTTTTCGGATGTGGATGAGCTTGTGGCCCTTTCCAAAGTACTTTTTCATGAATACCATAATCATTTCGCGGGCCTCGGTGGGGTATTCGCGATAGATGGTGGCTTTTCCAAAGAAGTATTTGATGGTTTTCTTGTACAGAACGCTGATGGCACCGATGCCGTCAAAGAGGTTGTCCAGGGCGTAGAGGCTCTTGGCGCCCGCCTTGGAGCTTTGGTATTCCACGGAGACAAAACTGCGCCCGAGCTCCAGCGTGTAGGGAAGGTATTCCTTCAGGAACTTCTTGGAGAACGCGAACATGTGTGACGATGTCAGGATGGGCTGGCCGTTTTTGTCGTAAACGGCATTGTCGCAGATACAGAAACGGTATCCGCCGATGATTTCCTCCGCTTCAGGGTCCCACAGCACCAGCTGGCGATAGCCATAGGCCGGATCCGTGTCGAATTTGTCTATATCCAGCGGTTCGCCGGTGCCGCCGCCGTCGCCCCGGAAGGCAATTTCCCGCAGGCGGCCAATCTCGCGGATGACGTTCTTGGACTCGGGCCCCACGACATACAGTTCGTTTCCGGCGCGGTTGGTGGTTCGCAGGAGGGTGTCTTGGTTCAGCTCTGCCTTCAGCAAAGCTTTATCTACAGGGGGAATGATAGGTTTTCGGCTCATATACACTGTTTGTATCTTGCGAAATTAATCCAATTTTGCGAGATATACAAAAATTTGTACCTTTGCAAACATATGCAACCCAGAACAAAGAAAGAAATATTCACCAAGTTCCTCATGTTCATGCTCACCAGCAGTGCCGGCACGGTGGTGGATTTGGCCCTGCACTGGTGGCTGTCGGCCTATGTGTTTGACGGAAACTACTGGGGTAGTTTCTGGGTGGCACCTACCGTTTCCTTCGAGGTGGCCGCACTGGTGAACTTCGTCATTGCGTATTTCTTTGTCTGGAAAGAACGCATCAGCCAGCGTACTGCGCGCTCCTTTTTCCGTCATTTCCTGGCGTACAACGCCGCTTCCGTGGGCGCGTACATGATTAAGTTTGTGGCCATGCAGGGCATCCACTTCCTCTTTGTGGCCCTCAACTGGTTCCAGGACTGGTCTTTTGAACCGGTGTTGTGCAACCTCCTGGGCCTGTGCTTCTCCGGCGCCTTCAACTTCTTCATGAGCGAATTCGTCATCTTTGGCAAGCCGGGCAAAAAAAAGGTGTCCGGGGAAAAAGACCTCGAACACCAGGTGGACGGCGAATAAGGCTATTTTATTACGCCTAATTCTTTCCCTACTTTAATAAATGCGGCGATGGCCTTGTCCAGATGCGACTTTTCGTGGGCGGCGCTCAGCTGAACACGGATGCGGGCCTGGCCTTTGGGCACAACCGGATAGTAGAATCCGGTGACAAAAATGCCTTCCTGGGCCATTTGGGCGGCAAATTTCTGGGACAGGGGAGCGTCGTACAGCATGACGGCGCAGATGGCGCTCTGGGTGGGTTTGATGTCGAACCCGGCGGCGAGCATTTTGTCGCGGAAATAGTTGACGTTGGCCTGCAGCTTGTCATGCAGGGCGTTGCTTTCCTTCAGGATGCGGAAGGTCTCCAGCGCGGCCCCGGCCACCATGGGCGGAATGGAGTTGGAGAAAAGGTACGGGCGGCTGCGTTGACGGAGCATGTCGATGATTTCCTTGCGGCCGGTGGTGAAACCGCCTACGGCACCGCCGAAGGCCTTGCCCAGGGTGCCGGTAAAGATGTCGATGCGGCCGTAGCAGTTGAACTGTTCCGCCACGCCATGGCCGGTAGGGCCTACCACGCCGGCGCTGTGGCTCTCGTCCACCATCACCAGTGCGTCATATTTCTCTGCCAGGGCGCAAATCTTGTCCATGGGGGCCACGTTGCCGTCCATGGAAAAAACGCCGTCCGTGACGATGATGCGGAAGCGGCAGGCCTGGGCTTCCTTGAGTTTCTCTTCCAGATCGGCCATGTCGGCATTGGCATAACGGAAACGCTGGGCTTTGCACAGGCGCACGCCGTCAATGATGGAGGCATGGTTCAGGGAGTCCGAGATAATGGCGTCCTCTGCGCTGAGCAG
>DFFY01000074.1:12944-14686 GCA_002371115.1 Bacteroidales bacterium UBA3764 | reverse complement strand
CCGTTGGCATCGAAGCAGGCAGCGTACAGGATGGCATCTTCCGTGTGGAAATAGTCTGCAATGGCTGCCTCCAGGGCCTTGTGAATGTCCTGGGTGCCGCAGATGAAGCGGACGGAGGACATGCCGTAGCCGCGCTCATCCATGGCTTTTTTGGCGGCGGCAATCAGGCGGGGATTGTCCGAGAGGCCCAGGTAGTTGTTGGCGCAGAAGTTGAGGGCTTTGCTGCCGTCCTGCAAGGTGATTTCCGCACTTTGCGGGCTGGCGATATTCCTTTCTTTCTTATAAAGACCGGCCTCCTCGATGGATTTCAGTTCATTTTGAAGATACGCTTGGAATTTTCCGTACATGATAGGTGTTATTAATGGTTTTCTGCTTTCAAATTTAGCGCTTTTATCTTGAAATTGTACATAAAAAAACATAAATTTGCGTTTCTAAACACAGAATCGTTATGAAGAATATCCTGGTGATAGGCTCAACGGGCCAGATTGGCTCTGAACTTACCATGAAACTGAGGCGTGAGATTCCCCAAAGCACCGTTGTGGCGGGCTATATTCCCGGCGCGGAGCCCAAAGGGGAACTGTTGGAAAGCGGCCCTTCGGCCATTGCCGATGTCCGCGATTCCGCCGGTCTGGCAGAGATTGTATCGCGTTATAAGATAGACACCATCTACAACCTGGCCGCCTTGCTGTCGGCCGTGGCGGAGCGCAAACCGCTCCTGGCCTGGGACATCCAGATGAACGGGCTGCTCAACATCCTGGAAATCGCCCGGGAAAAGGGCGTGGCGGTGTTTACGCCTTCTTCCATCGGCTCTTTTGGCCCGGAAACCCCGCACGAGGGCACGCCGCAGGACACCATCCAGCGTCCCCGTTCCATGTACGGCGTCACCAAGGTGGCCACGGAGCTCCTGAGCGACTACTATTTCCATAAATACGGGGTCGATACCCGTTCGGTGCGTTTCCCCGGTCTTATCTCCTATACCACCCTGCCGGGCGGTGGCACCACGGACTATGCCGTGGAAGTGTATTACAGTGCCGTGAAAGGGGAGGAGTTTACCTGTCCCATCGCCTCGGGTACCTATATGGATATGATGTACATGCCGGATGCCCTGCATGCCGCCATCATGCTCATGGAAGCGGATCCGTCCCGCCTGAAGCACCGCAATTCCTTCAATATTGCCTCCATGAGCTTTGAGCCGGAGCAAATTTTTGCCAAAATCCGGGAATACATTCCTTCGCTGCAGGTCCGCTATGAAGTGGACCCTGTGCGTCAGGCCATCGCTACGTCCTGGCCGGACAGCATGGATGACAGCTGCGCCCGTGAGGAATGGGATTGGAAGCCCACGTATGATATGGACAGCATGACGGTGGATATGATTAAGAATCTCCGGCTCAAACTGGGAGTGAAATAGGTCTCCGTTACCAGGAACGGGAAGTTGAAAGTAAAATGCATGGCAGTGCTTATAATTTGTAAGCGCTGCTTTTATTTTTGCTTACGGTTTGTAAATATTCCCGGCAAGATTTGTGGGGTTGAATGCTTTAATACGCTGTTTGATTGCGCTGGTTTGCTTATTGAAATTTTTTACTAAATATGTGTCCGAGAGGCGTTAAATGTTTAAATGGTTAAAAATCAATATCTTGGCATAATTAGTAAAAATTTTTGTAAAAAATCTTTTGAAAAAATTTGCAAATCAAAAAAATAGTCGTACCTTTGTATCCGGAATGAGGAAGCAAGGTTCTCTTCGC
>DFFY01000074.1:0-12843 GCA_002371115.1 Bacteroidales bacterium UBA3764 | reverse complement strand
GAGCGTCCGCCTGAGACAGGCCGACTCTCTTTTTTTTATGCGCTTCGCCGCCAAATTCGCGTGTATAGGATATAGGACAGAAAAAGCCCTCGCAGTAGTCTGTGAGGGCTTTTAAGAGGTGCCAAGCGGAATCGAACCGCTGTAGCAGGTTTTGCAGACCTGTGCCTAACCGCTCGGCCATAGCACCAAAAGGATTACAAAGATAGCACCTTTTTCAGAAAAAGCAAAATTTATTTCTTTTTATTCCAGCGGCGGCGGGTAAGAGCCGCAAGGGAATCGGCCTCGTGCCTGAGGGAATCGGCCATTTGCTGCAGCCTGAGATTCCGCTCATGCAGGGAGTCGTTCATGGCAATAACCCCGTCCAAGCGGCCTTCCAGCGACTTCAGGCGTGAATCAAAGCCGCCCATTTGCAACTCGCTCTGGTCCAGCTCCGCTTCTGTGCGGGCATAGATTTTCTCAATGAGCGCATCCATGTCTTTCTGGCTCATGCCCACCGCATGCTCTGTGAGCTTGACGGTCTTGGCCTTGATATGATGGCTTTCCGCGCGCTGCAAAAACGCCTCCCGGTCCTCGTCCGTCAGTGGTTCTCCGGCCAGGGCAAAGTCCACCGTGCGGCCTTCCACCTTATAGTCGTACACATACGTGCGCGGCCCCACAAAGCGGTCCTCTTCCATCATCACCCGCACATTGCGCTCGTAATTGTTGTCCCGGATGAGAACGAAGGCGCTCCAGATGCTGGGAATAAGGACGATGGTGAGCACCGTGGAGATGACATTGCGGCGGCGCTTGGCGGAAGCTACGTCCAGGCCAGCCACTGTTTCAAAGCGCAAGTACTTGACCATGAGGTACGTAGCCAGCGCAATGAACACGCTGTTAATGATGAAAAGATACAGCGCGCCAAAGAAGAAGTGCATATTCCAGTGCGCCAGGCCATAACCAGCGGTACAAAGCGGCGGCATGAGGGCCGTGGCAATGGCAACGCCCGAGAGCACCGTACCGCGCTCCTTCCGGGTATTTTCCAGGATGCCGGCCAAGCCGCCGAACAGGGCGATAAGGACGTCGTAAATGGTGGGACTGGTGCGCGCCTCCAACTCCGTCGGGTTCACCAGCGCCAGGGGTGAGACAATGAAAAACAGCGTGGACGCCACCAGCGAGATGATCACCATCACCAGCAGGTTCCGCGCGGCCGCCTTGAGCAGGTCCAAGTCATTGGTTCCCAGCGCCAAACCCGCCCCGATGATGGGCCCCATGAGCGGAGAGATGAGCATGGCGCCAATAATGACCGCCGTGGAATTCACATTGAGGCCGACGGAAGCGATGACAATGGAGAAGGCGAGAATCCACACGTTGGTGCCCCGGAACCAGATATTGCTTTTGATGCGCTGGGCGGCCCCGGCCGTATCCAAATCTTCGTATATGAACAGGTGCCGTTGCATAAACCGGCGGAAACGCTGCATAAGAGTCATAATGAGCCAAAATTTTCCGCAAGATACGCATTTTATTTCTATCTTTGTACTCCAATTGAAACGGATATGAAAGAAATCGCACGCAACATTTTTTATATCGGAACAGACGACCTTACCCTGGATTTGTTTGAAAGCCAATATGCTGTGCCGGAAGGCATGGCCTACAATTCCTATCTTATAAAGGACGACAAAATTGCCATCCTGGACACGGCCGACGCCCGCAAGGAGGAAGCCTGGTTTCAGCACCTGGAAGCGGCCTTAGAAGGCCGCCGGCCGGACTACCTGGTGGTGCACCACATGGAGCCGGACCACTCCGCCCTCATCGGCCTTTTAGTGGAGAAATATCCTGATATCCAGATTGTTGCCAGCGCCATGGCCCTCAAGTTCCTGGGCCAGTTCCAGCCCGGAAAAACCTTCCATACGCTGGCCGTGAAGGAAGGCGACACGCTGAACCTGGGCACCCATAGCCTGCAGTTCTTCGCCGCCTCCATGGTACACTGGCCGGAAGTGATGGTGAGCTATGACGCCGCCGCCAACATTCTCTTCTCGGCGGACGCCTTCGGCAAGTTCGGCGCTTTGGAAAAATGCGGTTTCTGGGGCGATGAGGACGATGACTGGGCCTGCGAAGGCCGCCGCTATTACTTCAACATCTGCGGCAAATACGGCCCCCAGGTGCAGGCGCTGCTGAAAAAGGCATCGGCCCTGCAAATAGACACCATTGCGCCGCTGCACGGACCTGTCCTGCGGGACAACCTGGCCTATTACCTCAATTTGTACAACACCTGGAGCAGCTATGGTGTGGAGACCCCCGGCGTGTTTGTGGCCTATGCCTCCATCCATGGCGGTACGGCGGAAGTCGCGCTCAAACTGGCCGATATGCTCCGCGAAAAAGGCTGTCCCAAAGTGGCCTTGTGCGACCTTACCCGGGACGACCGCGCAGAAGCCGTGGAAGACGCCTTCCGCTACGGGACGATGGTCCTCGCCGCAGCTTCTTATGACGCCGGCCTCTTCACGCCCGCCTATGACTTCCTGCACAGCCTGCAGATGAAAGGCTGGCAGAAACGCCGCGTGGCCCTCATCGAGAACGGCTCCTGGGCACCCAGCGCCGGCCGCGTGATGAAGGAGATGTTCGGCGCCATGAAAGACGTGGAGCAGGTAGGGGAACTGGTGACCATCCGGAGCCGCTACAAAGCGGAAGACCAGGCTGCCCTGGAGGCCCTTGCAAACGCAATTTTGGCATGATTATCAGAAGCAAAGCCCCGCTTCGCCTGGGACTCGCCGGCGGCGGAAGCGACGTGTCCCCGTACAGCGACCTGTACGGCGGCAACGTCCTCAATGCCACTATCAACCTGGCGGCCTACTGCACCATTGAGCCGATGAAAAGGCCTGTCGTGCAGGTGAATGCGGCCGATGCCGGCGTGCAGGTGGAAGTGCCGCTGGGCACCGGTCCGCTCTCCTCGGGCGCCCTGCTCATAGACGGCGTGTACAACCGTGTGGTGCGGGATTTCGGCCCTGTACCTGCCCCGGGCTTTGCCATTACCACCTATAACGATGCCCCTGCGGGTTCCGGCCTGGGCACCTCCTCCACCATGGTGGTATGCATCCTCAAATGCTTTGCCGAATGGATGGACATTCCACTGGGAGACTATGAACTGGCCCGTCTGGCGTATGAGATAGAACGCAAGGACTTGCTGCTCTCCGGCGGCAAGCAGGACCAGTACGCCGCCGCTTTCGGTGGCTTCAACTTCATGGAATTCCTGCCCAGCGACCTGGTGATAGTGAATCCGCTGCGCATAAAAGACTGGATTGTACTGGAACTGGAAGGTTCCCTGCTGCTGTATTTTACGGGCCGGAGCCGGGAAGGGGCCGCCATCATTGAAAAGCAGCAGCAGGCCACCCGCCGGGGAGATGCCCGGGCCGTGGAAGCGATGCACCGCATCAAGCAAAGCGCCGTGGAAATGAAACTGGCGCTCCTGCAGGGCGACATGGCCACGTTCGCCCGCATCCTGGGCGCCGCCTGGGAGGACAAGAAAAAGATGGCCGATGCCATCACCAACCCCCAGATCCAGCAAGCCTTTGACGTGGCGCTGGCGGCTGGCGCCATTTCCGGTAAAGTGTCCGGCGCCGGCGGCGGGGGATTCATCATGCTCATGGTGCCGCCGCAAAAGCGAGAGGCCGTCCGTGAGGCCCTCCGCACCCTGCCCGGGCAGGTGGTCCCGTTCCAGTTTACCCAAACCGGCGCCGTAGCATGGAAGTTATCATCTTAGCCGGCGGGCAAGGCACGCGGCTCCGTTCCGTGGTGCAGGATATCCCCAAATGCCTGGCGCCTGTGGCCGGGCGTCCTTTCCTGGGATATATGCTGGATTATCTAAGCGCGTATCCCGTTGACCATGTGGTGTTTTCCGTAGGTTACCTGAAGAAACAGGTGATGTCCTATGTGCAGGCGCACAGCTGGCCTTTCAGCTACGATTTCGCCGTGGAAGACACGCCGCTGGGCACGGGTGGCGGTATCCGGCTGGCGCTGGAAAAATGCCATGGCGAGCGGGTGTTCGTGTTCAATGGAGACACGTTTTTCCCGCTTCCGTTAGACGCCGTGCCTTTTGCCGGCCCGGTGACTGTGGCCCTCAAGCCCATGAAGGCGTTCAGCCGCTATGGAGCGGTTACTGTCATACCGAGCGGGCGAAGCGAGTCGCGTGTATCTCATACCATAACGGCCTTCCGGGAAAAAGCCTACTGTGAGGAAGGCTTCATTAACGCCGGTGTCTATGCCATCGACCGTACAAAACTGCACTTAGAGGCGCTCCCGGCGCGTTTTTCCTTCGAGAAGGACGTGCTGGAGCCCATGGCCGCCGCCCGGGAGCTTCAAGGCTGGCCCGTGGAAAGCTATTTCATCGACATTGGCATTCCGGAAGATTACGACAAGGCGCAGTGGGAAATTCCCGCGTGGTTTGCTGTGCAAAAAGCATCGGCACAGGTGCTTTCCTCCAAGGCGGAAGCCCTGTTCCTGGACCGCGACGGTGTACTCAACCGCCTCTTGGAAGGCAGCTACGTGAAATCCTGGGCCGACTGGCAGTGGATGCCGGGCATCCTGGAAGAACTTCCCAAGTGGGCTGTCAAGTTTAAACATATCGTCCTGGTGACCAACCAGCGGGGCGTAGGGAAGGGCCTGATGACCGATGCGGACCTGGCCAGGATTCATGCGCGTATGATGCAGGAACTCCTGGAAGCAGGCGGCAAAATCGACCTTATCCTTACCTGTACGGCCGTTTCGGATGACGACCCGCGCCGGAAACCCAACCCGGGCATGTTCCGGGAGGCCTGTGCCCTGCTGCCGCTGGCGCCGCAGCGCTGCGTAATGGTGGGAGACAGTGACTCGGACGCCGCCTTTGCCCGCAACTGCGGCATGGCCTTTATTCGTCTTGGTCCGGAAGCAGTTTCTTTGGATTCTTAGGTACCCCCAGTTTCAGGAGCTGGCGTGCGCTGGTGAGGATGGAATTGCCTGATTCACTGATTTTTGCGCTCACCTTGTCGTATTCTTCCTGCGCCGCTTTCAGTTTCTCGCCCATGGCTGCATGGGCCTTGGAGAAGTCGTACACGCGGTCCACCATGGTTTGGGCGGCCTTGATAATCTTTTCCTGGTTGCGGGCCTGGTCGTAATTGGTCCATGCGATGCGAATCATGCGCAGGAACGGCATCAGGGTTTCCTCCGTGGTAATGAGCACCCCTTGCTTGTACGCCTCCGTAAAGATAGTGGGTGCCAGCGTCTTGGCCAGTTGCAGGGAACTGTAATTGGGAATGAACATAATCACATAGTCCAGTGTCTTGTAGCCCTCGCGGATGTAGTCCTGGTATCGCTTGCCGGACAGGCTTTTGATTTGGGTGCGGATGGCCAGCAGGTTACGCTGGGCGGCATCCTCCTTGGCGGCGGCATCGGTGGCCTCAAACCAGTCCGAGAGGGCCTCCATGGACGTTTTGGCATCCACAATCACCTCCGTCTTGTCCGGATAATGGAGAATATAGTCCGGGCGCATGCGCTTGCCGCTGTCCTCGTTGTAGAGGGTGTTGCCCATGGCGTCCCGCAGCGTTTCCTCCCGGTCAAAGTCCCGCCCTTCCTCCATGCCCTCGTTCACCAGCATGTTGTACAGGATGACCTCCCCCCAGGTGCCCGCCATCTTGTTCTGGCCTTTTAAGGCCTGGGCCAGGTTGTCGGCCTTGGTGCCAATAGCCTGCGTCTGGTCCTGCAGGTGCTTCACGGCTTGTTCTACGGCCGTTTTCAGGGTGGCGGTGCCTTCCGTCTGCGAGCGTTTTTGCCCTTCGAAGCTCTCCTGCATGGCCTTGAGGTCCTTGCCCAGCGGTCCCATGAGCGTCTTGAAGGTCTCTTCCGCCTTGGCGTTCAGGGCCTCTTCCCGTTGTTTGAGCAGCTTTTCCGTCTCTGCACTCATCTGCGCTTTCACGGCCTCTAACTGCTCCTTGAATGATTCCTTGAGCAGCTGTTCCGACTTCTGATGGGCCTCCTTGTCCGCTTCCCGGAGCGCCTGGGCGTTCTTGAGTGCCTCCTGGCTGCGGATAAGCTCATTCTCCAGCGCATTGCAGGCCTTCACCTGCTTGGCGTGCATAATCAGGTAAGTGATGACGATGGCCGCGACCAGCAGCGTGGCGGCAACAACAATATAGAGCGTAGTATTCATAGGCTTTTTGCGATGTTTTGGGCGCAGACATAGCCCGTACTCCAGGCCGCCTGCAGGTTGAATCCGCCGGTAATGGCGTCTATGTCAAGCACTTCTCCGGCAAAGTACAGGCCGGGATGCCGTTTGCTTTCCAGGGTCGATAAATGGATGTTGGAGAGGGCGACGCCGCCCGCCGTCACAAACTCCTCCCGGAATTTGCTTTTTCCGGAGAGGGGATAGCTGTCTGCGGTGAGGGTGGCGGTGAGCCGGTTCAGGCCCCTGGTGCCCAGTTCCGCCCAGCGGAGGCCTTCCCGGAGCCCGGCACGCTCAAGGAGGTGCTCCCACAGGCGCTGCTGCACGGGGTGGACGTTGGCAAGCAGTTTCTGCGGGTTGGCCGATGCCATTTCCTGCAGCTGTTCCCGCACCTCGTTCTCCCTGGCGTTCAGCCAGTTAATGACCACCGTGCTCTTGTACTGTTGCTCCGCCAGGTGCCGGGCGGCGTAGGAGGAGAGCTTGAGCACGGCCGGGCCGCTGAGGCCCCAGTCGGTGATAAGGAGCGGTCCTTCGGCTTTGTAAGAAGTCCCTGCAAGGCCCACGGAAGCCTCCGTGACCAGTCCCATGAGGCTACGGAGGGCGGGGTCCGGTACGGTGAAAGTGAAGAGGGAGGGAACCGGCGGAATGAGCTCCAGCCCCAGGCCGTCCAGAAAGGGCAGGCCCTTGGCGGCTCCGCCCGTGGTAACCACCACGTAGTCGAAGGGTTCGTTGTTTACAGTGTAATGAGATACACTCGCTTCGCTCGGTATGACAGAGGGAGTATTCGGTATGACAGAGGGAGTATTCGGTATGACAGGGTTTGTCATACCGAGGCCCGAAGGACCGAGTGTATCTCTTACCGAAAGCACCGGGGTGCGGAGGCGGAGCGTGGCGCCGCGCATCCCGCGTTCCAGGCAATGGACAATGTCCAGGGCGTTCTGCGAGCGCGGAAACCAGCAATGGTCCGGCTGCAGCACCAGCGGAACGCCTTCCACCTGGAACCAGCGGACGGTATCCTCCGGCGAAAACGCCTTCAGCGCCCGCTGCAGCACGCGTTCGCCGCGCGGATAGGCCTCTCCCAAAGAGCGGATACCTGCAAAGGAATTGGTGAGGTTGCAGCGCCCGCCGCCCGTAACGGCCAGCTTGGCCATGGGCTTGGGACCGGCCTCAAACAGCGTCACGGCCACTTCCGGTGCCATTCTCCTTAACTGAACGGCACAGAAACAACCGGCGGCCCCGGCTCCTATGATGGCAACGCGTCGCATTCCTTACAAAGATAGCGAAAAATCCGTTTAGCGGATACGGTACGTCTTAAGTTCTTTCTCCAGCATCCGGTGGCCCGGGCAAACGGACTCCAGCAGGGCATGGAAACGCGGCCCGTGGTTCATCTCCTTCAGGTGGCACAGCTCGTGCAGCATCACATAGTCCCGGAGTTCCTCCGGCAGCGTTACCAGCCTGAGATTCAGGTTGATGTTGCCTTTCACCGAACAGCTGCCCCAGTTGCTCACATTGTTTTTTATCAGCACGCGTGCATACGTGAAGCCGTGCAGCGCGGCCAGTTCCGCTATCCGGGCGGGAAGTTCCGCCTTGGCCCGGGCACGGAGCGCCTCCACCTGAGGCCCGGCAGGCGCCTTCCGGCGGGCGCGGCGCTTGGGTTGGAGATAGTAAAAGAGTCCCGAGAGGGGATTGAAAAAGAGCCTAGTCATCGTCCTCCTCCGGGAGCACAATCTGTTTGTACTGCTTCTGGCGCTTGAGCCAGCGCTCCTTGGCATACTGCTGCATGTCCGTCACCGTGTCGTTTTCGTCGATGATTTCCATGCCCAGGATGGTCTCGATAATGTCTTCTAACGTGATGATGCCCTGAAAACAGCCGTAATCGTCAATGATTAAGGCAATCTGGTCCTTGGTGCGCAGGAGGCTTTCCCAGACGTCGCTCACCGAGGTTTCCTCATGGAAGGCGGCAATCTTGCGCTTGATGCTGCGCAGCCGGGTGTCGAACTTGTCCTCCGTCAGGTACTCCAGGACGTCGTTGCGCATCACGTAACCGGTGATGAATTCCGGCGATTCCGCATAGACGGGGATGCGGGAGTTGTGGGAAAGTTCTTCCTGCTTGTAGAACTGCCGCAGCGTCATGTTTTCCGAGGCAATGTTGGCCACGATGCGCGGGGTCATCACCTCCGACGCCTTGATATCGTCCAGCTTGATAATGTTCTGGATGACTTTGTTTTCGCTGTTGTCCAGCACGCCTTCTTCCTCGCCGATGTTGGCCATGGCGCTCACCTCTTCACGCGAGATGGCGGTATCCGGTTCCTCGTCCGAGATGCTGTTGTGCAGCTTTTCGATGATCCAGACCACCGGATACAGCAGATAAACGAGGAATTGCATCACCTTGGCCAGCCACAGCAGGTCCTTCCAATGGGACGTGCCGATGCTTTTGGGGAGGATTTCCGAGAACACCAGGATGAGGAGGGTCATGGCGGCGCTGATGATGCCGAACCAGTGCTCTCCGGAAAGCAGGGTGGCCTGATGGCCCACCGCCGCGGCGCCCAGCGTATTGGCGATGGTGTTCAGGGACAGGATGGCGCTGAGCGGCCGGTCCGGGTCCTGTTTCATGCGGGCGAACAGGGCCGCGTTCCGGTCTCCATCGTCCTGCTTCATGGTGATGTAGGAGATGGGGGTGGACATCAGTACCGACTCCAGCAATGAGCACAAAAAAGAAATGCCCATTGTCAGAAGAAGGTAGAAAAGTAACAGCGCCATAGATAACGTTCAATATAAACGTACAAATTTACGGAAATTTTCCGTATTTTTGCAATAATTGTCATTCCGAGCGAAGCCGAGGAATCTCAAAACCTTAAATTGTATGAAAGAAGAACAGATATTAATCCGCATTTCCGGTGTTGACCGCGTAGGTCTTACCGCACAAGTCATGGCCATCCTGGCCCGCTACGATGCCCAGATCCTGGATATCGGGCAAGCGGTCATCCATAATACGCTGTCGCTGGGTATCCTGATCCGGATCGATGACCGGCATTCGGGGCAGGTGATGAAAGAGTTGCTTTTCAAGGCGACGGAGCTGGCCGTGAGCATTGGTTTCGAACCGGTGTCGGACCAGGATTATGAGGCCTGGGCCGGCCGCCAGGGCCGCAACCGGTACATTCTTACGCTGATTGGGCGCAGCCTGAGCGCCGAGCAAATCCAGGCCGCCGCCAATGTCATCAGCCGGTACGGCCTCAACATAGACGCTATCAAGCGCCTCACGGGCCGCATGAGCATCATGCATCCGGAAAGGAACGTGCGCGCCTGCGTGGAATTCTCGCTACGCGGTTTCTTGTCGGCAGAGGATAAAAATGCCGTCCAGAAGGACCTGATGGCCATGAGCGCGGAAGCCGGCATGGACTTTTCCTTCCAGAAGGACGACATGTACCGCCGCATGCGCCGCCTTATCTGTTTCGATATGGACTCCACGCTCATTCAGGCGGAGTGCATCGACGAGCTGGCTCGCCGCCACGGCGTATATGACCAGGTGGCCGCCATCACCGAGCGTGCCATGCGCGGAGAAATCGACTTCAAGGAAAGTTTCACCCAGCGCGTGGCGTTGCTCAAAGGATTGGATATCAGCGTCATGCAGGATATTGCAGAACACCTTCCCATTACGGAAGGCACCGACCGCCTGATGAGCGTGCTCAAGACCTGTGGCTACAAGATTGCCATCCTGAGCGGCGGATTCACCTTCTTTGGCGAATACCTGCAGCGCAAATATGGGATTGACTATGTCTATGCCAATGAACTGGAAGTGGGTGAGGACGGCAAACTCACCGGCCGGTATGTGGGTGACGTGGTGGACGGCCGCCGGAAGGCAGACTTGCTGCGCCTGATTGCCCAGACGGAAAAAGTGAATATTGCCCAGACCATCGCCGTGGGCGACGGCGCCAATGACCTGCCCATGCTCAACGAGGCCGGCCTGGGCATTGCGTTCCATGCCAAGCCGCGCGTGAAGGCGAATGCCCGCCAGAGCATCAGCACGATAGGCCTGGACGGTGTACTGTATTTTATCGGCTTTAAGGATTCCCATCTGGGAGAACAGGGAAAACTATGAGAAAAAAAGGACTGATAGCCGCCCTGGGGGTCCTGCTGGCGGTTTGGCCGATGGGCGCGGTGTTCAAGGAGGATAACCTGAACCACACGCTCACGGTGCTCCTGATGGAGCTCAAGGAAAACTACGCCAACCTCATCAAGTTCAGCGGCAGCGCGGAAAAACGCATCCAGGAGCAGCATAAGCGCCTGGCCGCGCAGGTGGATGAATGCAACGAACTTTCCGTGATGCTGTATTCGCAGGCGTCGGAGAACACCTTCGACCTCACCTTCGCGCTCAACGAGATTACCAAGCAGTACGAGCGTTTCAAGGGGCAGAACACGCCCTACGCGGAGATAAAAGCTTCCCTGACGTCGGAGATGGACCGCTACAACCGCCTGGTGCATACCCTCCGGAAAATGCCGCCGGAGCGCACGGCGGAACAAATTGTCCAAAAGCAGGATATCGCCGTTGCACTGGATTCCGCTTCTGTGGCCCTTGCGCAGGCAGACACGGTTCATACAGAGGTGCTTACGCCTGAGTTTGTCCGAGATTCCCTGGTACTGCGCATGGACGACGAAACCATTGCCATGCGCGACAGCTGCCTGTTTGTGGCGGAGCAGATTGTCGCTTATTACTGGCAGCAGCTCCAGCAGATAGAAAAGGACAACGAGTATTATCAGCAGACGGACGAACTCCTGCGCAGTGCGTATGACTATGCCCAGGAGCGCTATGCCGCCGTACAGGAGAAGCTTTTTGTGAAAGGGCAGGGAAATTACTTCAAAACCCTCAAGCGCTTCCCGTTCCGCTTCAAAAGGGCCCTGGCAGACCTCAAGAGCCGGTACAGCCTCCAGCTGGAGGACATCCCCGAGCAGCAGGTCGTCAGTTCCTGGCGCGGCTCCAGCGTGTATTTATACTCGTTCCTGCTGCTGCTTATCTTGGTGGGCGCAACGGCCCTGGCTACGCTCATCGTCAATGTGGGCCTGAAGAAAACGCCGCTGTTCCGCTCGGAATGGTTCATGCAGCGCAAGGGCATGGTGATTGCCCTGTTGGGAGATGTCCTGTTCGGGATTTTCCTGCTGGTGAATACGCAAATGACAGACAATGTCTTCATCCAGCGTTCGCTGGGCATGATGGGGGAATTCGCCTGGCTCATCGCCGCCATCTTCACCTCGCTGCTCATCCGGCTGGAGCACAACCAGAACCACCTGACCATCCGGGCGTACCTGCCTACGCTCATCATGGCGTTCATCATCATCTATTTCCGGATTATCTTCATCCCCAACAGCGTCATCGACCTGCTGTACCCGGCGCTCATCCTCGTTTTCACCGTCTGGCAGTTCCGGGTGGCCTCCACCAAGCTCAAGAATGTGGCTGCGGAGGACAAATGGCTGCTGTGGGCGGGAGCCGGCGTCATGTTTGTGGCCACCATGATTTCCTGGGCCGGCTTGGTGATGGGCTCCCTGCTCCTGATGATCTGGTGGATGTTCCAGCTGGCGCTGCTGGAAACGCTCATAGCGCTCAGCGAGCTGCTTACGCGCTATCATGAAAGCCATGTGAAGGAACGCAAGCTGCAGTATCGGCAGAACAATCCGTCGCTGCCGCTTTCCAAGGATTCGGGTGCCTATATTGAGGTTACCTGGCTGTACGACTTCCTGAAGCGGACGGTGGCGCCACAGTTGGGCGTCCTTTCCTTCCCGTGTGCGGTGTTCATGGCTTGCAACGTGTTCAATTTCACCACAGTAGCGCAGGACATCTTCTTCAAGCCCTTTGTCCATGCGGCCGCCGAGGGCGGATTCTCGATGTCGTTGTTCAATCTGGTGGTTGTGGTGTGCCTGTTCTTCCTGTTCCGCTACATTGTGTATGCGGCCAAGGCGTTCTATCGCGTGTGGAGAACCAAGGCGGCCATCCGCAAGATAGGGGAAGGCGTGGCCTTCAAGGAGACGGACATCAACTTCAACCTGGCCAACAACATTATTACGCTGTTGGTGTGGGGGGTGTATGCAGTAGTGGTTTTCCTGATTCTGAAAATCCCCGCCTCCGGCCTTGCCCTGGTCTCCACGGGTCTGGCAACCGGCCTCGGTTTTGCCATGAAGGACATCCTGAACAACTTCTTCTACGGCGTACAACTCATGAGCGGACGCGTCCGCGTGGGCGATACGGTGGAATGTGACGGCATCCGCGGTACGGTAGTGGGCCTGAGTTATCAGAGCACCCAGATCGAGGCCATTGACGGTTCCATCATCTTCTTCACCAACTCGGACATGTTTGGCAAGAACTTCAAGAACCTCACCCGCAACAACTCTTACCAGTTGGTAACCTTTACGGTGGGTGTCAAGTACGGTACAGATGTGGAAAAGGCCCGCCAGGTGATTCTGGAGGCCCTGAAGCCGCTGATGGTGAAGGACAAGTACGGCCGCGAAGTGGTAAACTCGCGGAAGGGGGTTACGGTTCGGGTATCCAATTTCGGGGACAGTTCCGTGGACCTGCTCATTCTGCTATATACAACGGTGGATACGTACGGTTCCTTCCCGGCTGCGGCCCGTGAGGCCATTTACAATGCCTTCAACGAGAACGGAATCGAGATTCCTTTCCCGCAGCA
>DFFY01000023.1 GCA_002371115.1 Bacteroidales bacterium UBA3764 | reverse complement strand
TTCCATTGTGTTTTTTCTCATGGTTCTCGGCCTTCTTTTCCATGTTGATGACAAGGTTATTGTCCTCGTCCACATGGACCTGAAAGTCCTCCTTGGTGAGACCCGGAGCGGCGAGCTCCACGTCATAGTCTTTCTCGTTCTCAATTACATTGATGGCCGGAGCGGTGTAGTTCGTTCTTTCCATCCAGCTGTTGTCGAAGAAGTCGTTGAAGATGTCAGGCAACCAGCTTTGATTCCTTCTAATCGTAGGTAACATAACAAAATCATTTTAAACATTCTTCGGTTTCGGGTCCTTACGTGGCCTTCCGTCCGGGTTCCTCATCGGAACGCCTAAGGTTATTGCAAAGCTGGGACCAGTGCCGGGAGAATGGACTATTTGGCAAAAGCGGGTGACAAAAAGTCCATTTTGTGGACAGATTGTCCAGGTTATAGGGGGATGAAGAGCCGGACGCTTGGAGCGTAAGAGGAATTATGGGCTCAGACCGATAAACCCGAATTTAGCACATATTCACAGTGCGGTTAGCTGGAAATTTTTTGACCACCTAAACGCAAAAACGGGCTTTTTTGAGGTTAGCTGGTAAAATTCCGACCAGCTAACCGCACCCCAGCCAATCCTAACTGCAATATTTTAGAGTACGCTGGAGTCTTGCTATCTGATAAAGTGCATCGGAGTCCAGGCTTCTTCGCCCCGTGCTCCTCCGTCCTACCTACCTGCGCCGTAAGGAACTCCAGCGGCACGGGGGTGGCCGGAAAGCGTGGCGCTGGCGGGCATTATCGTTCTATCTTGACGAGCTGGAGTTCAAAGATGAGTGTGCTGTGAGCAGGGATATCGTCCATCTTTGTGGCGCCATAGCCCCACTTGGCAGGGATGTAAACTTCCCATTTGTCGCCCTCGCGCATGCGGGTGAGGACAATCTGCCAGCCCATGATGAGGTCACCGACCATGAAAAGGGCCGGCAACTGGTCGCCCTCCGTAGTGTCGAAGACAGTGCCATCGATAAGCTTTCCCGTGTAGTGGACATAGACAATGCTGCGGGGCGTGGGTTTGCGGGTGCCACTCCCCTCTTCCAGCACGCGGTACAATACGCCATTATCCAGGACGACCATCCCCTCTTCCTGAGATTTTTGCTGCAAGAAAGCGTCGTTGGCCTCCTTGTAGGGATTCGGTTTCTTATTCTTATGGAAAGGCATAATGACTATGTTAAATTCACTTTTTCAAACTTGTATCCCAGACGGCACAGTTCAATTGCTGCGCCCATCTTGAACATCACTTCTACCGTGACGAGAAACATCCTGTAAGCCTCGGCCGTCCCGGGTTCCGGGCTCTCCCGCATGAGAAAATGATAGGCGTTGGCCGCGCAGGACTGCATGGCTGGAACACTGTGCTTGCGGTCTCGTAGGATGGTATCCGTGATATGGTCGTCCATGTCATCAAAGCCTCTCTCTCCTTGGAAATAGGTATAGGGGACGTCCATATACCGGCCCCAGTCCTTGTCCCAAAGGAAGGCAACGGCCATTCCAAGATAGCCGGCACAGCCCAGACAGAACTCCGGGTAGGAGTTGAAGTTGCGGACGGCATCGCCATAGTAGGACGGCGCCAGCCGGACCCAGGCTTCGTCAATGTCCGGAGAGGTCTGCAGCGTTCCTTTCATGAGTCCTGCATCTGTACAAGAGGACAAAAGATAAGCACTGAGATCTTCGCGGTACTTTTCGATTGTTACATTATCCAACACCATAGAAATGCGAATTTTACTTGAGGCTTTTTTCCTGCGAGAAAAGCCATTTGAGGCGCTTTGAAGTAAATGCATTATCACACGCATCGCGATGACGCTGCCCGAGAAGAACATCAAATTGAACCATCCCTCCGGCCTTTTCAATTTCTGACGAAAACCACTTCAGGGCCTCATAACTCCTCTCCTCCGAGCCCACGGTGACACATAGCGGAATCCCGGTGAAGTCTGAAGGATAGGCACGCTGCGCCTGACCGGAAGCAATGATTGCCGCTGTAAACAGTTTGGGATTATCTTTCAGGAGTTTCCAAACGCCGCAAGCTCCCATGGACGCACCGCAGATATAGATTCGGGACACATCGATGTACTTTGTCTTCATATACAGGGTAATCAGGTCCTCCACACGGTCCGTGTATCCGGCTTTGCCGTCACGTCCATCCCATTCGCGGTCTTCCGGACATTGAGGGACGAGGAAATAAGCAGAAACGTGATTCTTTTCAAGATAGCGGGCAATGTCCTGTACGCCAGCCTGAGAAAGCTGTTTCTGATTGTCGCTCCCGCTCGCGTGTCGGCCATGAAGATAGATGATGAGGGCCGCGTCTTCTTTATCTATGACATGGCTTGCCAACTCCTGATAAAGCGTCCCGTTATACTCCATAGGCTCGAACTCCTGCGCATTCATACAAATGCATAGGAGAAGGCATATAAGGGTGGTTCCGTATCGATTCATACTCAAGCTGTTAAATCCCGTTTTGTCTTACAATTCCAACAATTTTCAATAGCCATACACCAGGCCGTACTTTTCGTGCAACTTCTTCAGCCGCCCGTCCGCCTTCATTTCCCGGATGGTCCTGTTAACACGTTCCATAAGGTCCTCCCTGCCTTTCTGCATCAGGACGCCAATCTGCCCGTGCGTGAAGGGGCTGTCAAGAAGCGGTGCCGCCAGACGGCTGTCGTTCCGGACATACCAGGGGGCTTCCGTAATCTCCGTAATCATTATATCGGCCTCCCCTGCCGCAACCTTTGATGGAATTTCCTCGTTTTTTTCATAGACGATGAGCGTGCATTCCGTGAGCTTTTCCCGGGCAAATTTCTCGTTGAGCCCGCCGGGATTCACCATCACGCGCACCTCAGGCTTGTTCAAATCTTCTATCGAGCGGTATTTCCCGGCCTCCGAAGCCCGGCAGAGAATGGTTTTCCCATTGCAAAGGTAGCCTTCCGACATGTCCATGGTCTCCAGGCGCGCCTCCGTGATGGTGATGCCCCCGATGGCAAAGTCAAACAGCTCCGGCTGCTGGACATCGGCCGACAGTGTGGGCCAGGAGGTGGGGACAAAGCTGATACGCATGCCCAGCTCCTTCGCCATCTCCCCTGCCATGTCAATCCCGAATCCCCAATAGCGGCCCGTTTCCGGCTCTTTGTAGCTCAAGGGCCGATAGTCCCCCGTCGTGCCCACAAGGAGCGTTCCCCGTTCAAGTATCTTGTCAATCGTCGGGGTACCCTGCGTCCTGCAACTGATGGCGAAGGAGCACAGGATCAGCGCCGTGATAAAAATCGAGTAGAATCTTCTCATCATACACTTTCTTGATGGGGCGGCTCGTCAAAAGGAAGGGACCGTCCAGGGGAAATCAAAGCACTCCCGGCGCCATTCCGCTGAGGAAAGCATTGGCCAGACCTTCCAGCTGGGGGTTGGGCGCTCCCTGCCCGTTATAGCGTTTGCAGAAATTGAAAAGCAGCTTCAGGGCCGTATATTTCAGCAGCTTCTTCTCACAGGCCTGCTGCTCCTCCAGGGTCTGGATGCCGTAATACGTCCTCACCAGAATGCTCCAGTGCTTGCGGAACGTGGCGGGATCCAGGTGGAAGAGAAGGTCCATGTTCTCAGGAGACATGTAATAGGCCAGGTAGAGATTCATGGACAAATCCCATTCCGGAGCACCATAGGAAAAGTCTCCCAGGTCTATCCAATAATCCTTCTCTCCGTCGGTAATGATATTGCCGATATGGAAGTCTCCATGCAGGCAGGTCTTGGGAGAAGGAAGGCTGTCCAGGGTGGCCAGCAGGCGTGCGCGGAGCGGCTCCGAGATGCAGGTGGATTTCTCTATCCAGGGACGGATGACTTCCTTCATGTCGGGGAAAACCGCCGTATTGGCAGGCGTTGCATGCAACTGCTTGCCCAGCCGGGCAAATTTGAGGCTCAGGGGTTCCAGCTGCTCCGGCTCCTGGGAAATGATGCGGGTGAAAGAACGTTTGCCCGCAATGACCTCGTATTCGCCGCCGAAACGCTCCCCGTCTGTCACCAGGCGGATTGGCTTAGGACAGGGAATGCCGGCCTCATACACAGCCTTGGAAATCAGGAATTCGTGTTCCACCGTCTCGGAGCCCAGGCCGTGCATGAACATCTTGGCCAAAGAACTGCCGTCCTTTTTGGTATATGTAAGGGCCTGACCGCCCTCTCCGGTCTGGATGTAGTCTTCCAAGTTGATTTTCTCGTATTTGCTCATACTACCAACGAATTAACTCAGCTGCAAATATACACATTTTCAATGATTTATTGCCGTTTTTCAGACACTTTGCCGGGCTGACGCTTTGT
This sequence comes from Bacteroidales bacterium UBA3764, assembly GCA_002371115.1. Classification (GTDB taxonomy): domain Bacteria; phylum Bacteroidota; class Bacteroidia; order Bacteroidales; family UBA932; genus Cryptobacteroides. Next base: position 18,667 of record DFFY01000023.1, on the reverse strand, counting down.
ACCCTGAGCACCTTGTCCATACCGCGAATTTACAAATTTTCCGTAAAAATGGTAAATTAATCCGTAATGCCGTTAAACCTTTTCCACCGAAAACTTCCTACCTTTGCAACAGAAAAACACTATTATGAAAGAGACAAAAATTGCACTTGGAACCTGGGCCTGGGGCGCATGGGGCTGGACTACATTGACATGTACTGGATTCACAACCCCATGGACGTGGAGCGCTGGACGGTGGGGCTCATTCCCCTGGCCCAGAAAGCACAACCCGAAAAAAACGCACAAACTATGAATAACACACTTTCTAAAGTCCAGACCGTGGATTTCTCCGTCTGGCCCAAAGGTGTCCTGAATCCTTACGGACAGTATTTTACCGGAAACAGCTACCTGGCACAGCTGGACGGCGGCCTTGCCAACGTCACCTTCGAGCCCGGCTGCCGCAACGACTGGCACGTGCATCACGGTGCTGTTCAGGTACTTATCTGCGTGGCTGGCCGCGGCTGGTACCAGGAATGGGGCAAGCCCGCCGTACCCATGACGCCCGGCACGGTGATTGCCATCCCGGCCGAGACCAAGCACTGGCACGGTGCCGCCGTCGACAGCTGGTTCCAGCACCTCACCTACCACACCGCCGTGCAGGAAGGCTCCTCCAACGAGTGGCTGGAGCCCGTTACGGACGAGCAGTATAACGCTGTGAATTAAAGGGCCCTGACCTGTGTCAGGCCATTTTTTTCACCCACGACGTAACGCCTCTCCCGGTCGTCATCGGCACGACGGAAACGGTCCAGGTAAAGCGGGCGTCCCGCTTGCATCTGAATACATTCAAAGCTGTCGCCCGGCCTCAGGCTTGAATGCCGGGAGTCTGTTATTACGAAACGGTTACTCCCCTGATATTCAACCGTTATAAGCCTATTCGGAAGCCAACCCAATTGGAGCCGCTGACCGGGCGTCAAGCTTGAAGACACAATGGAATCGCCGGAGAATTCCTCCGACTCCAGCGGAGAAAACTGCTTCAAATCGGCACAGAAATTCTTCCAGGACGGCGAGCCCACATAGCGGGAAAGGACATTGAGCGTGCGAAGCGAGACGGCATCGGCCTCCCTGGTGGAATAGCCCCAGAGACGCTCAAGGGTACTTTCGGAGAGGTGTTCGCGCAGGGTGGCGTCAACAGCATCGACAAGGGCAATGAAGCCGTTGTGCGTCTGGAGCGGCTGCCCAAAAACGGCCTCCACCTTTGAACGGAGGGCCGATATTTCCGGAATATTAACTGAAACTGACATTGCATGACAAAGTTAAAAACAATATCTTTGCATTGCAATGTCTTTTTATGTCAATGATGGAAAGTGAAACCCTCCGGGAGGTGACCACAAGCCTTGCCGATGGAAAATACAGCATTGTCTCCACGCTTAAGGAGGGGCGGCTTTACCTGGCCGAAAAGGCCGGCAAGCGCTTCGTGCTCAAAACCGCCGCCGGCGCCAAAGGGCTGGAACTGCTCAAGCGGGAGTATGAGATTGCCCTTCGCCTGCAGCACCCATTCATTGCATCAGCCATTGGCTGGGAAGAAAGCACGCCCATCGGCCCGGCCATCGTCATAGAATACATACGTGGACGGAACCTGTCAGATTTTTTGAAGGAAAAGCCGTCTATGCAGACCCGCAGAAGGATCTTCGCCCAGCTCATGGAAGCCGTCGGGGCTATGCATCGTCAAAGCATCATCCACAATGACATCAAGCCGGAGAATATCCTCATCACCGAGGCCGACAACGACGTCAAGCTCATCGACTTCGGCTTTGCCGATGCCGATGCGCACATCATGGAAAGGAGCCTGGGCGGCACGCGGCAGTACGCGTCCCCGGAGCTTCTGGCGCAGCGGGAAACGGACGCCCGCAGCGACATTTACTCCATCGGCCGCCTTATGCAGGACCTTTTTCCGGGCCGATATTGCCGGATTGCCCGTCGATGCATGCGTCCCAATCCTGACAAGCGATATCGGAACATCGACGTATTGAAGGTTGCCTGGGCGCATCGGCGAAGGCCGTTATGGATTGCATTTTTCCTTTTGATTGTTGCTCTGGCGTTCGGGCTTATTTTCTATTTCAACACGCGAAGTCAACCAGAGCAGGCCGTCCCGGAAATCAACGACAAGACAGACTCTGTCCAGGTTGAATCACCTGAGGAGAAAACGCAGCAGCCAGAGGCACAACCTGCTTCGGCATCTCGAAGAGCTAAACCTTCTTCATCAAGTAATTCAAGCACAGCATTGTCAAGGGCAGAAGTAACGCTACGCCAGGCCTGGGAAGACGCTTTCAATCAGGTCTGCAATGAAATGGACCAGGCTGGATACCGGGAATTCCTCCCCATACATATTGATTATGGGACATATGAAATCGATCCCGTTATGCGCCAGGTGACATCTGGACTTTCAGCTGAAGAATTGCAGACAATTACATCACTGAATGAAGCATTGGACCTGGACTATTCACAACGTCTATATGCCAAGTATGGGACACTGCCATCATTGTATGACAAGACCATCGATCTTCCGGCAGACGAACTCAAGTACTATCGGAACTTGGCTGCCAGTTTCCGGAAATACTCACCCTTCTTAAAAAAAGACATTAAATGACTACTTGTCTTTAGGAGACAGGGGGTTATCTTTGTGCCACGACTTATGTCGGCACAGAAATACAACCTTTTAATGTCACTATTATGAAATGCAGAAATTGTGGAGCAGAAATGCCCGAAGGAACAAAATTTTGTCCGGTCTGCGGTAGCAGCCAAGTTGTAAATAACGGAACCCAGACTGCGCCGGGCGCCGTGGTCGGATTTATCCTCGGCCTTCTTGGAATGTGTTTTGTGTGGTTCCCGCTTGCAGGATTGCCCTTATCCATTATCGGGGTGGTTATAAGCGGTAAAGGAAAGAAGAAGGTAGAGATGAATCCGTCTGGATATACTGGTGCGGGATTGCTCACTGCCGGCCAGGTGTTAGGTATTATCGGCATCATAATCAGTGCTATTTATCTGGTTATTCTGCTCATCGGCGGTGCTCTTCTTGGCGGGAGCCTTTCTTCTTTTATGGATTTTTCTGAATTGTTCTCTAACCTTTAAACATGAAAAAAATAGTTTTTCTTCTTTGTTGCCTTGCGGTGGCATGTACCTCTCCGGTAGAAAAATATATCGTCAATGACTTTGCCCGCGTGGTGCGCGTGAACAATCTTGGGTCTGAAATAGCCGCTGAGGCCGATAATCTTGCAAGTGAATTGAACGCCCTCGCTGCAGAAGCCAATCCTGAAGCCAAGGAAGGCCGTGAACTTCTGGCTAAAGCCAAGAAAATGGAGCAGGAAATCAAGTCAAGGCTCATTTCTTATAAAAGGACCGGCGATTACAGCTATATTTATAATATTGCCAATGATGGCGACCGTTGCGAACAGATGTATGAAAAGGCTAACCGCCTGATTCAAAAGACCAAGCCTTACGAAACACATAAGGACAAGCAGATCAAGGCCTTCAAGGAAGCTGTTTTTGAGCTCCCGTATTATGATTATGTGGAAGATGACGAGGTTTTGGAAAAGGTGGATTCAGTTGACGTAAACTATATTTTCAGTCACCTTGTTGGCACACCTGACAACCAAGTCACACTGTCCGAGGATGAGATTGAAGAACTGGCCAAGGTGGTAATCAAGAACTACTTAATAGACAACCCCACTCCCACCGTCAAGGCCCATAAGTATCAAAAGGCCGATGATTTCTGGTACATCTCTCTCTCCAATGGAGCCCACTACCATTTACGCGCCATCAAGTGCGACAATGGAGAATACGAATATAGTTACACCCCGGTGTAATCTTTGGTTTTAATAAAATAATCGCTATATTTGTCTCTTGCAGGCCCATGAGGCCGCAAGACATAGACAAATTAGCGTTTGCAATTTGCTCTGACCGAGTAGAAACGTAGGAAATTTCTTTTAGCAGGTTCAGCAGCAAGTCGTAAACGCCCGCAATAGATACCTTCGTGGTATTTAGCGGGCGTGACTTGTACCTGCTTTGGTTTCCTACGACCACTACCGGACGAGCCTCGCCCGCGTTTTTTGTATGCAGTAAATAGAAAACTAAACAACACAATAGAAAATGCTCTGGATTAAATCTTTGCCAACACGTTGTTGTGCATTTATCTCAGTTCTTGCGATGTTTTTCGCCTGCACTCCCGAAGAAAACAACGCCTCCGGAACGGATGAACCGGGAGGGCGGTACAAGACCATTCATGTGACAGGAATCTCCCTTAACCCCACGGCCATAACTATAAAGGAAGGAGAATCAGCGACTATAACAGCAACTGTCACCCCGGATAATGCCGATAACAAAGCCTACTCATGGTCCTCAAGCAATGATCAAGTCGCGAGCGTGAGCGATGGAAAGGTCGTCGGAATCAAGGCAGGAAGTGCCAACATAATTGTGACCACGGAAGATGGCGGAAAAACCGCCACATGTTCAGTAACGGTAGACCAGAACCTTGCTCCGTCTGTTACTGTTGGTGCCGATCATATTTCGGCCATCAGTGCCCTTCTTCAAGGAAAGGCCAATTTGGGCAATAGCGCTTCTTCCGACTTGAGAGTGGGGTTCCAGTATTCAAAGTCCGCCGGTATCCTGCCGTCCAATTCTACGACAATCGAGGTGACCGATGCTGATGCTTCTTACAACTATACAGCGGCAATCACCGGACTCGCCCCAGAGACCAAATACTACTTTCGCAGTTTTGTCCGCCAGAACGGGCAGGATACCTATGGTGAGACCAAGGAATTCACCACCAAGGATGTGGCTTCGCTTCTGGAGACGAAGGAAGCAAGCGGAGTTGAGGCGACAAAGGCTACGCTGAATGCCAAACTCGACCTGACAGATGTTCTGTACACGAGCCTGGCCTATGGTTTCCTCTGGGGGACCACCGAGTCGGCCTTGAATACGGATTTCAAGTGCACGGAGATAAAGGACAATGCCATTGCAGCAACCTTGACAAGTCTTTCCCATAAAACACAGTACTGGTACAAGGCCTATGTGAAGCTTGACAGCCAGACCTTCTATGGCGAGGTCAAAACATTTACGACAGATGTTCCTGTGGAAAGCGTATCTCTGGACAAGACGGAATATACATTCAATACGATTGGCGGCAATACCTTGACACTTAAAGCCACAGTGCTTCCTGCCGATGCTACGGATAAGAGCGTTGAGTGGTCATCTGATAAAGAAGATGTGGCTGCAGTCGATGTCAATGGCCGTGTTACTGCCAAAGGCAACGGTACGGCGACCATTACCGTAACTACCAAGGACCAGGGCAAGAGCGCTACCTGCGTTATCACGGTGGCCCAGTGGGTTACGGGCATTAGCCTTGACAAAACCTCGATAACGCTGAATGAGGGCCAGGAGCAGACTCTGATTCCTACGGTAAATCCTTCAAGTGCCGCTGATAAATCATTGAACTGGACCTCCAGCAACACTTTTGTCGTCACAGTTAATGCCGAAGGTAAGGTGACGGCCGTTTCTAAAGGAACGGCGACCATAAAAGCCGAGGCGAAGGATGGCAGCGGTAAGTATGCGACCTGTTCGGTGACGGTGAGGTATTTAGGCCCGTGTCCTTCAGGCGCAGTGGATCTTGGCTTGTCGGTGTATTGGGGTACAACAAACATCGGCGCCAGCAAGCCGGAGGACTACGGTGATTACTACGCCTGGGGCGAGACGGAGCCAAAGGAGAATTATTCTTGGTCAACTTACAAGTTCGGCACAGATTCATTAGGTCCGTTCTCCAAGTACAACACGATTAGTTCTTTTGGTTCTATAGATAAAAAGACGGTATTGGAACCGGAAGATGACGTTGCCAGCGTAAAGCTTGGCGGTAAGTGGCGTATGCCTACGGATGCTGAGTGGACAGAGCTAAGGACAAAGTGTACCTGGACTTGGACAACAAACTATAACGGTACAGGCGTAATGGGACGAATAGTTACTGCCACCAATGGCAACAGCCTTTTCCTTCCCGCCGCAGGTCGCCGGTACGATGCCGATCTCGGCGGTGCCGGTTCCTACGGCGACTACTGGTCTTCGTCTCTCCGTATAGGCTTACCGATCTGCGCGTGGGACGTCTACTTCGATTCCGATGAAGTCTACAGGTCCGACAACGGCCGTTACAAGGGGCATCCCGTTCGTCCAGTTTCAGAATAATAGGACGGCCAGGCAACAGCCAGCCCGACAGCGGTCTGCCTTGTGCGGACCGCATAAAACCATTAAACCTTGGGCGAAGCCCACAGAGACGCTAAAAGATAATTAAAAGCATTAAGTGTTATGATCGACTTTATTAGAGCCAAATACTCTCTTGTGGATGGCTGCACTAATGTATTTAAAAATAATATCAAAGAAGTCCAAGGACAGTATCGTCTTTGGCGGTATGTCTTTGATTATATCGTGGAAGAGCCTAAGTTGGATCCTGTTCCAGTTAAGATAAAAAGCAAGGAGGGTTTGTCGCTATTCAGGTATATGAGGGCGTCAAACTTTCTCGCTGATTTACAGTCTCAACAACTGACTTTTATCTCTCCAGGGTTATGGGAGGATCCGTTTGAGCAACTGTTCTTTCGCGATAGCGGCATTAAAATCGGTGATACAACATATTATATTAGATGTATTTGTTTTACATACGATTGGATTGAAAGCGAAGAGGCGGCATGGTTGCGTTCCGGTGAAAATAGCGAAGTGGTACGAGTAGAATACGATTTTGAAAAGTTATGTTCCGAACTTAACAAAATAAAGGATGCTAAGTTCTTCTTTAGCGTAGTAGATTATTCTCTCCCCAGAAAAGAGATTGTTAATCAGTCAAATGCCTTTAAGAGAGGAAAATGGAAGCCTAATTCTATAGACGAATATCTTAATGTGATGAGCCTTAAGCGCAAGGCTTTTACATACGAGAATGAAATACGGCTATTTATGGTGAAGGAGCAGTCTATTGATGGAGATATTACCTGTCTCAGATATTGCGATTCCCCAATCGTTTCGGTATGCTTGCCGCCTAAAAGATTAAGCCCAATTGAGCTTGTAGAGCAAGCGGAAGAACGGTATGGCATAAAGGTCCAGCATTCACACTTATATGACCTAGGATAGTACTATAAAGATTATTATGAGCTTATTTGACAAAGATTTAATTGAAAACGAAGAGCAGTTAAAGCAGACAATGGTAGAAGAAGAAAACATTGCTCTTCTCCTCGGGCCAGGAGCCTGTGTAGTTGAAACAAATGATACTGAGTCATTTGTCGCTTCTCTGCTCGAGAAGTTAAGTGTGGACTATGCTGTTTTGTCCAATGGCCCTTTGGCGGACAGATTAAAGTCCCAGCAGGGCCGCCCCGTTTACCGCTGGGACGCCAAGACTTTCAGAAAATATGATGACGCCATCGACTCGATGTACCAGTTGTCCAAGCTCCCCAAGGAGCCGAAGCCGATTGTCATCATCGAGAACATCGCGGACATACCCGATGGAGACCGGAACATATATGACGATCCGGCACTTGTAGAGAACATCCTGCTTCATTCCTGGAAGGATGATACGATTCATCTGCACCATCACAAGAACGGGCCCTTCCAGATGAGCAAGTGTGACTACACCGTCATCTTCCCAGTCAAGCCTGGAGACCTCCAGAAGCTCCGTCACAGTATTAAGAGCGACGTCTTTGGCTTCGTACAGTTCTAAGCATTCCCGCCGCAGCGGAACTATTTGATTCCGTACTTGCGTAGGATGCGGAGGATGGGCTTCTCGATGGAGCGGGTCCAGAGGTAGTAGCCGTAGTCGTCGGGATGGGTGCCGTCCACGGACCATTCGTGGCTGCCGTCGTCGGCGTTGGGCATAAATGTGTGGATGGTTATGCGTGAAGGCCCCGGCGTTTCCGGCTGAGCCTGGGCTTTCCGGTCCTTTCATTGGTGGAGTCATAGACTGAGCGTGGCGGCCATGCCTGACCACCTGGCGCTCCGTGCGTGCCTTCTGGACCTTCTGCACCTTTGCGGCTTCCTCCTGGGCCTTGGCCTACTTGGAAACGGCCTTTTCAGCACACTGCTGGATGACAATCGGCCTTTGCGGGAAGAAGATGCCTATTGCAACATGTATGTTTTCCGGAACCAGTGGGCTGCAAAACAGTTCCAAGACGGCAGCAAGCAAGCTTCTCAGTTACAGTACGATGTTGAATACTCCACGCTGGGGACACAGTCCTGCAACGGCCGCATTCCCACCAAGGGAGCAAAGACTATCTACCTGGCATTCGAGAATGAACGTGTCCGTTATTCCAACTATATTTGGGTAGAGGTCCTGACGGCAACGCCTACAACAGAATATCATACCACCAAATACACCGTGTATTAATGAAACGTCTCCTTCTGCTTTCATCATTTTTTATTGCTACTCAGCTCTTTGCGCAGAAGTTGAACGACAAGTGGCTGGTGTATGAAGGGAGCGATGGCTCCGAACTGGTTCTCCATCTTTTGCCGGATGGGTTCGGATACGCAGAGCTCTCACTAACAAGGCGGTCGCTGGCAGCGTCTTATGCGGAAGGCAGCCAGTTCTGGGGCACTTTCAGGGCAACGGGACGATACTACTTTCTTGTGAAAGGCAGTAAGGCTATTGATACACAAGTAACTCAGAGAGATTCAACACTTTGTGTAGTACCAAAAGGAGCCCCGGCCTCAGCAGTTGTAGCTTGGCTGGATGAGGCATACAGCACGCGAGATCTCTCAGATGAAGGAGGCTACAAAAAACAAGTTGTGGCCCAATGGAAGAGGGATTTGCCCAGGAACGAGGATGTTGAGAAGCAGAAGTGGATGATGGAGCACTATTTCCAAGATTTCTACGGTGATGCCTTTGAGGTGTTGCTCTTCGGGGAATACCGTATTATTGAGAAAACAGATTCCACGCTAATCTTGAAAAAAAATTCTCTGGACATCCCTCCGATGAACTGGCGAAGGATGTGAACGGATGGTCCCTGCGTGAAGGTCCCCGGCCTGGACCTTGGCGCAAAGATTCAAGCATTGGGATATTACTGAAAATGCGTATTTTTGCAAAAACGTGAACCAATGACCGAGAAAGAGAAAATGCTCTCCGGGCAGCTGTATTCGGCGGTGGACCCGGAACTTCTACAAGAGCTGAACGCAGTGAAGAACATCATCCACCGATACAATGCCCTGCCGCCTTCTGCCGCCGCTGAGCGGCTGGCCATCCTGCAACACCTCCTGGGCGGCATCGGGGACGATGCCCTCATCATCAACCAGCCCTTCTACTGCGACTACGGGAAGCAAATCCGGCTAGGCAAGCGCTTCTTCGCCAACTTCAACTTAACCGTCCTGGACGAGGCCCCTGTCACCATCGGGGACGATTGTTTTATCGGCCCGAATGTCAGCATTTATACGGCCTGCCACAGCACGGATCCGGTGGAGCGGAACAGCCGCCGGGAATGGGCGGAGCCGGTTGTCATCGGCAACAACGTATGGATTGGCGGCAGCGTCACCATTCTTCCGGGCGTCACCATTGGCAACAATGTCACCGTGGGCGCCGGCGCGGTGGTCACCCGAGATGTTCCGGACAACGTGGTTGTTGCGGGCAATCCGGCCAAGGTCATCCGGCACATAAAATAACCCCACTCAATGCAGGAAATTTACGCAATTTCCATGCATGAAAAGGAATTCGGCTTATCAAAATTTCTTGTCGGCCCTGTGGCACGTTAATCGGCAAAGTACTGACGGACCAGTTTTATGGCATAGATGTCAAGAAAAATCTTCTCCAGGAAGGAGGGTTTCTGGAAAATGGGACGGAGCAGCACGTCGATGGCCGCGTGCTTCCCGGCAAGCCGGTCAAAACGGGCATGGTCTTCGCTGCCCGTGTATTCCGTGGCAAAGGCGTCCCAGAACCGGTGGAACTGCTCCAAGCTCATGTGAAAGATATCCTGCACCTGCTTCATGGGCGCATAGACCTGGCAAACCATATACAGATGGCCGATGTCAAACAGCGGGGCGCCATACGCGAACCGGCCCAAATCGATCCAATAACATTGGCCGCCGGACAGGATGACATTTCCGGGCTGGAAATCCCCATGGGAGCACCCGGTACTGTCGGGAAGAGTTTCAATGTAGGCGCGGATTTTGGCACGGGTCTTTTTGTTCAGGATACGGGCGCTGTCCACGGCCTGCAGCGCCTGCTCCTTGCGGTTGGGGAAATACGACGTGTCACAGGGCGTATCGGCAAGCTGCCTGCCCAACCGGGCGAGCAAACGGGCCATTTCCTCCGTGCGCTGCGGTTCGTCGTGACAGATGCGGGAAAGGGACTTCTTGTCCCGAATGCGTTCCGACAGGCTGGCATAGGCATCCCCTACCCGCACAATCTGATACATGGCAGGGGTGGGCAGCCCCAGGCGGCTCACCGCCACCGACCGGTCAAATTCCTGCTTGACCGGTTCCAGCTGGTTGGAATGCGCATTGTTCAGTTTCAGGAGCATGTCCGGGTACGCCGGATTCTCATACGTGGTGCCATTCCCGCCTTCCCCCACCTTGCTCCAAGCACTGAGGTTTACCTCAGGATAGTCGTTCTGTTTCATATAATACTCTTGTGAGGCACATTACAAACTTACCAAGAAGTTCCGGATTTGCCCAGCCTAAATCTCTGGGTATCGCTTTTTTACAGGTATCCCCACTCAGCAAATTTACGGCTATTTGGTTCTCATAATGCTTTAATCTCCTCTTGAGTCAGGCCCGTCGCCTCCTGCACAATCCTGGGGTCCACCCCCAAATCCCTAAATCTTTGTGCCATGGCCCTCTTCTCTTCCTCACGACCTATCTTTACACCCTCCTTCCGGGCGTACTCGTTTTCCGCAATGCGGTCCAGTTCGGTTCTCATAATGCTTGTTACCTCCTGTTGTTGTTTAACGGTCATGTTTGCATAGGCGCTGGCCTGGAACAGAAGCGGGAACAGCCGGTCTTCGAATTCCTTGGGGCACTCGCTCATCCGGTTCATGTACTTCATGGAGTAGGCCAGCTGCTCCGTCACATTCTTGCATTGCTCCGGCCTGCCGAGGGGCACCTCCAATCGGCCCAGTTCCACAAAGCCGAAATACAGTGCTTTCGTCATCAATTCTCCCGTGCGCGACGAGCAAATCTGGTAACTGCTCACCAGGCCTTCCTGCAGGATGGCATCGTCCTTATGGTCGATGCGGAAGTTAATGAAACTCAGCACATAGATGGGCATGAGGCCGTAGTCCATCGGCGTCCTTTTCCCTTCATGGATGTCCTTGAGTTTCTGCTCCAACTGCATCCGGATGGGAAACGATGCATAGCACACCATGCGGTCCGCGTAGCTGTCCTGCGGGAGACATTGCATCTCCACAATGAACATTTCCCCGCTCTCCGAAGTACATACCGCATCAAAGTTACTAATTTTGTCCGATACCGACAAGCCATGCTGCTCCGTTGGCTCAAATTTCAGCTGCTTGAGGCGCATGCCGGGGATCATGATTTCAATCATCCGGGCCAGGAGTTCCTCGTTGCCTGGGGTAAAGATGGCCGATGAAATTTCGTGGCGGCTAATGTGCTGATACTCAGTAAGATGATAGATAATCCTCGTCGCAAAACGGAACGAGGATTTTTCGGGAAAACGCTGTGGGACAGCGAGTTAGCGGCCAGCGGAAGATGCCCGGTCAGAACCGGGCATGACGGACGGAAGGAAAGCCGTCCGGGCCGCTATATCCGGCGGATAGGATGAGAAGTTGCCATACCACCAAAAAATGACTATCTTTGTACGATACTAAAACCAAACTTGATATGAATACAACCCAGCTCACTGTTCATTTCGACCTCAATTACCAGACATCGGAAAAGGCGCCGCAGCCTGTTGCTGTAGAATATAACAAGGAAATGGCCCTGGCCCAGAAACCCATTCCGGAGCGCGCCGGATACCGTTTTGCCGGCTGGTACAAGGACCCTGCCTGCACCGAGGAATGGCTGTTCGGGGCCAAAACCCCGCAATTCATGCAGCCGCCGGTGGAATGGATGCCCGTCACCGAAAACATGACGCTGTATGCCCGCTGGGCCGCACCTACCCCTATCCGTACGGCGGAAGAACTGAATGCCGTGCGAAAGGACCTGTACGGCTGGTATGTCCTGGAGAATGATATCGACCTTTCTTCCTTCAAGGAGTGGCAGCCCATCGGCAAATATGAGCCGGACTACGAATATGCAGACGCCGAATGGTGGGTCCATGCCTTCAAGGGCCGCCTGGACGGCAACGGGCATGCCATCAAGGGCCTCAAAATCACAGGCAATCATCCCTTCGACCAGTGCGGCCTCTTTGGCGCTATTTCCAACGGCGAGGTACACAATCTGGTTATCGACAAGCCTGTCATCGATGTAAAAGGCGCCGTGCTGTATGCGGGCACCGTTTCCGGCATGATGCGCCAGGACCGCGGCCGCCACTGCATCCTGGAGGGCATCCACGTAAAAGGCGTGCAAACCCGCGTGGAAATAGACAAGGACGCGCAGCAGACCTACATTTGCGTCGCAGGTCTTATTGCCGGCGTATGGGACGGAACCATCCGGAACTGTGAGGTGGATGGCAGCATTCAGGTCAAGGCGACCAGCCCGGCCGGCGGCATGCTCTTCGTGGGCGGTCTGGGCGGCGAAACCTACAGTCAGACGGAAGCTTGCACCGCCAACGTGGCCATCGAGGTGGCCTATGACAGGAAGGAGGCCGATGGCGAACAAACCGCCTACATCGGCGGCCTGCAGGGCGGTTCTACCTATATCAAGGGCAGCACGGCCCAAGGAAACATCACCCTGTCCGGAGACAACGGAAAAGGTCAGGTGGTGGCGGGCGGCCTGGTCGGTAGTGAACGCTACGGTATCGTGAGCGGTAACAGCACCCAGGTAGCTATTCAGGCCAACGGCCTCAGCAGCCTCCAGACCGGCGGCCTTGTTGGTGAATACAATTTCCAGTATGCCGTCTTTGGCATGATGCAAGGCGTCACGGAAACCGTCCTCAAGGACAACCGCATCCAGGGCACGTTCCACGCAGAGAAGGTGGAGAAGTTGGTGCAGGAGGCCGTCTGCGGCAGCGGTGCCATCCCCTGCTTCGAGTACAACGGCATGAAAATGACCTACACCGTAGAATAGTCATGAAACCTTCCCGCCTGGAGATTACCAGGACAGGTGAATGATTTTTCCATTTTGTCCCTGAACCCGACGATGAAACCGTGCTGATGTTCTTCGACCCGATGAGCATGGATGCGTCATGATTGGCCCACAAAGGGCTTAAATAGGGGATGAGGGCGCAAGGAGATACGCTCGGGCTATACGCCCTCGGTATGACAGAGAGTGGCGCTGGTGGGTGCCGACAATGGAGCAGGTCAGTGCAGTGTCTAGTGCAGGTCGGTAGGGCGAATGGCGCAGGAGGGTGGGGTGAATGGCGCAGGTCCGATTTTACCGTACTGACCGGCGCCACAAATCGGCCTTCTATGTGCTTCTGGTGGCGCAGGACCTCACCCTAAAAACGGACCTGCGCCACTGACCACACTGACCTGCGCCGATGACAGCACTGACCTGCGCCAGCCCCCCGGACCAGTATCACTCGGAATAGCATGGGATGTATTTATCGACAATCAGCTGATCACGTGATAACGCGCGGGCACTTGTAATAGGCGTGATAATCCTTGACAAACCAAGACACATCCTCCGGAAGCGGGTCAATAACACCTCCGGCACGCATGTAAATACCTGACGCATAGTCCTTCATGCGCTGGGCAGCCAGGGCCTTGCGCTTTTCCATGCGTATGCACGGGCGTATCTTCGCTGGCAAAATAGCCCTCCTCACCGCAATGGCGGGGAGAATGCCGGGAATCTCCTTGACGAACATACAAATCCGCCGCCAGTTCATCATTTTAATTCAGGAAATACTTTCGATGCGCAGGCGGAGGGTGCCGGAGGGCACCTGGGCCTCGGCAATCTCGCCCACCTTTTTGCCCATGAGGGCGGCGCCGATGGGCGATTTCAGGGAAATCTTGCCCGCTTCCAGGTTCATCTCGTGCGGGCTCACGATCTCAAATTTCATCCGGGTGTTGGTGGAAAGGTTCGTGAACTCCACCCGGCTGAGCAGGGAAACCCGGTCTTTTGGAAGCACCTCCGGGTCTATCACACGCGCATGCTCCAGAATCCGCTGCAGGAAACGGATACGGCTGATGGTCTTCCCCTGGATCCGCCGGGCTTCACGATACCCGGCATTGTCGCTCCGGTCCCCCTGGGCACTGGCTTCCGCGAGGTCGTCCGCCACCTTGGGATAAACCTCGTTGATCAGATGCTTCAGCTCGGCCGAAATCTCGTTGTATCGCTCTTTTGACAGGTATTCCATGCCTCAACGGGATTTATTACCGGCGAGTTCCGCTCTGGCGGCTTCCAAGTCCTGCAGGAATTCGCTGTTTGCATGAAGACGGGCAACGGTTGCCGATGACAACAGACGGGACGCGTCCACGTCACTCTGCCAGTGATAACCGGCAATGACCCGGCTCTGCCCCCACTCATAACCGGCGATAAGGATGCTGTCCTGGCGCTCCGGACACAGCTCCGCAAGGATGAGGGCCATGCCCCATCCGCGTACCGTATGGCCGGACGGATAGGAGCCGGTTGTCCGCTGGAAGTGCTCGTGTCCCGGAATCAAGGTAGCCTCACGGTAAAAGACGAAAGGCCGGAGACGCATATAGGTGGCTTTGGGCTTTGCGGCCGCCAGCCGAAGGGTTTTCACGCTGCGCTTGAGAAGCTGCATGGTCCTGGGCGTGGTCTTTTCCGAGAGTTCCCGGCCAAAGGCCTTGGAGAACAGCAGGGCCATGGTATCCACATTGGTCGTCGCTTCCTGGACGGCCTGCTGGCCTCTCTCCCCTGTCCGCTGCGACTTTCCCCAAAGGTAGCGGGCTTCATCGTAGCGGAAAGCCGGCGAACCGTCTTCGGGCGGCGGTGGAAGGAATTTCACGGCATCCGGAAGGTCATCGGCCCGCAGATAAGGTTCCTGGGCCAAGAGACTGAACGAGAGCAGGATTCCTGCCAGAAGGACTATGCATCTTTTCATATAGGGACAAATCTTGTTTTTAAAAGAATAGGTCGATTGCCCGCATTCCGGCCTTTCCGGATGCCGTCTTCCAAGAGGGCGCGGCCAATGCCCTGTTTCCGGAAATGGGGATGAACGGCCAGGGAATCCAGGTAGTACTCCCCGGGATAGGACAGAAGCGCCCCGGCTGGCCGCCCGTCCATCTCTGCCATCCGGGTGTATTTGTAGCTGTAGAGCAGGTCTTCCCGCTGCTCGCAGTCTATCAGGCGACGATAAAGCGCCTCGTTCTGAGGCACTTCCGTTTCAAAATCGAAGAAATGCATACCCGCCAGGAGACATTGGGCCAGAAACGGGGCGTCCTCCGGGCGTGCATCACGGATTGTCATATCGCTCAAGTTTTTTTCCATCACGCAAATTTACAAAAAATATGTATCTTTGCGTCCGATTATAATCAAGGATAAGCATGAAACGTTTTTTCACCCTCTTACTTCCCATGATGCTTTTCGCCGCCTGCACGTCCGCCCCTGACGCCCAAGACAGAATCCTTTCCTTTGAAGGAATCGAGAATGCCCGCGAACTGGGCGGCCTCAAAATGCAGGACGGCCGCACCGTTGTTTCCGGCAAGCTGGTCCGCTCCGGCGAGCTTTCCAAGGCAACGGATGCCGATGTCGCCATCCTGAAAGACCGTTTTGGCCTTACCAATGTCTATGACTTCCGCTTTGAGCGGGAGCGCAGCGGAAAGCCGGACCGGGAGATAGAAGGCGTTGAAAACACCTGGCTCTCCACCCTGCCTCAGGCCTTCCTGGCGGCTTTTGCTTCCGGTCGTGCCGACAGCACCACGGTGCAGTCGGCCAACCTGATGGATGCGCTGGCAAAGTATGCCTTTGTGCCGCAGGCGCAGGAGATGGCCGCCAAGCTGTACCCGGCCATCGTCATGGACACCACGTCGCAAAAGCGCTACGGAGCATTCCTGCGCGGCGTTTTGAAGGCCGATGGCGGCGCCCTCTGGCACTGCTCCCAGGGCAAGGACCGCTGCGGCTGGGGTTCCGCCTTTGTGCTGGCCTCGCTGGGCGCCAGCCGGGAAACCATCGTGGAAGACTTTGCCCAATCCAATGTTTCGTATGCACCGCTGGTGGAAGCCATGTCGGCCAAAGTCATTGAAAATGGCGGCGGCGAGGCGGAACTGGGCTTCATCCGCGCCATGGTGGGCGTAAACGTGGAGAACTTCGAAAGCACGCTGGACCTGATTGACGCGCAGTACGGTTCCCTCCAGGCCTATCTGGAGAAGGCCCTTGGCTTCACCGCAGAGGAGCAGGAACAGATGAAGCGGAAATACCTCAGATAATATCCATGAACTGGATTATTCTCATTGTTGCCGGATTGTGCGAGTGCGGATTTACCTTCTGTCTGGGCAAGGCCACCAAAACCATCCCCATCGGCACGGCCTATCCTGTATGGACGGGCATCGGGGCGGTGGGAACGGTGCTTATCGGCATCCTTGTCTTTAAAGAGCCAGTCACCTTCTGGCGCCTGCTCTTCATCTTCACGCTCATCGCTTCCGTGGTGGGCCTGAAAATGGTGTAGGCCTGCTGCCGGCTACGCTTCAAATTCTTTCAATGCACGGATGGCCTTGGGGCACAGGATAAGGATGGACACTACGGTGAGCCAGGCCATGAGGCCCACGCCGATATCTCCCAGCTGCCAGATAAAGTCCGCTTCGCGTACGGCGCCGAACACCACCGCCAGCAGCATGAGTAGCTGAAACACGCGGATGGTCCATTTTTCCGCCCGCCCGCTCTTTCCCTGAAACAGGTAAATGATGCTGGACTCCGCATAAAAATAATAGGCCATGACGGTGCTGAACACGAAGAAAACCATGGCTACGGCCACAAACTGGCTGCCGAAGCCACGGAACACGCTATCTACCGCATGTTGCGTATAGGCAACGTAGTTGTTCCCCAGTTCCGGCGCACCGGCATACAGCATGCCACCCTGTCCGTCCAGAATGTTGTAGGTCCCCGAGGTGAGAATCATGAGCGCCGTGGCGGTGCACACCATGAGGGTATCCACATACACGGAAAACGCCTGTGCAAGGCCCTGCTGGGCCGGATGCCTGACGTCTGTTGCGGCCGACACGATGGCCCCGGTCCCCTGCCCGGCCTCGTTGGAGAAAATGCCCCGCTTCACACCCATGGCAATAGTGGAGCCGATAATGCCGCCGCAGATGGGATTGAGGCCGAACGCCCCTTTGACGATGGCACCCAAAACCGCCGGTACTTCCTGGATATGGAAGCCGATTACCACCAGCGACATGAGGATATAGCCCGCCGCCATGAACGGCGTTACAATGCTGGCCACCCGGGCAATGCGCTTGACACCGCCCATAATCACCAGCCCCAGCACTACCGCCAACGCAATACCGGCCGCCAGCGGCGATACGGAGAACGAATTGCTCACGGCCGACGACAGTCCGTTGGACTGTACGGTGGTAAGGAAAATCCCGCAGGAAACCACGGCAATGGCCGCAAAAACAACACCTAACCACTTGAGCCCCAGTCCTTTTTCAATGAAACTGAACGGGCCGCCCCGGTAACCGCTGCTGTGCTGGAACTTGTACATCTGGGCCAGGGTGGACTCCACAAAAGCGGTAGATGCGCCAAAGAACGCCACCACCCACATCCAGAACACCGCACCCGGACCGCCGAACGCGATGGCCGTCGCCACGCCCACAATGTTGCCGGTCCCTACCCGGCCGGAGAGCGCGATACAAAAAGCTTCAAAAGAAGAGATTCCCTTCCCGTCCTCCTTCTTGGAGAACAGGGAACGCAGCATGGTAGAAAACTTCCGCACCTGCACAAAACGGGTACGGACAGAGAAATACAGGCCGGCGCCGAGGAGCAGAACCACCAGTGCGGGGTTCCAGACAATGGCATTGACCTGCTGAATAAAGTTTTCCAAAGGCTATTTTTTAACGAAATCGCGGATGGTCTTGATGAGGTAACGGCCCAAGGAGAAACTGGCACGGGAAGTACGGTTGCCAATTTCCTGCAGACCCTGGTTGAGCAGGTTCCTGGGCGTATATACCGCCTTCATCTGCTCCACATCCTCCATCAGGCCCTCTTCAGCGGCGTCTAGCTGGATTTTGTTCACCTGCAATGCGGCATCCACGCCTTCCAGCGTGTCCTCTTTCAGCGGCTGGTCCGGGTCCAAGACATCCCGGAAAGCCCCCACGAAGGTGTTTTTGAACAGTCTGTCCCGCAACAGGATGCAGGCCACCAGTGCTACCAGCAGCACGCCCGACACAATGAAAGCAGCCACCACATAGCTGCCCAGCAGCTCTCCCAGCCACATCACCAGCGCAAAGGACAGGGCCAGCGTAAACACGCTGCCCAAAATAAAAATAAGGAGCAGGGAGGCAACGGTGGAAAAGCCCTGCGACAAGCCCTTGATGGAACGGAGCTTCACGGAATCCAGCTGCACTTCCACATAGCGTTTTCCGTCTTGTACGAGTTGGTCTATCGGTTCTCGGAAATGGTTCATGGTGCGATTCTGTTACTATGTCGAGTAAGCGGAGGGGAGTTT
>DFFY01000069.1:2698-33236 GCA_002371115.1 Bacteroidales bacterium UBA3764 | reverse complement strand
GCCTGGGGCTGGGAGCCCTGCACCATGGCCGATATCAAGTCCTATCGGCCCAGCGCCAGCAGCCTTTCCAGCGGACAGGTGCTCATGGAGCCGTATCCGTACGAGAAGGCGCGCCTCATCGTGCGCGAAATGACGGATTCCCTGTCGCTGGATTTGGTGGAAAAACGCCTGGTTACCACGCAGTTGGTGCTGCATATCGGCTATGAGGCCGGCAAGGGAAACGGGCCGATGGTGCAGGACTGGTACGGCCGCCCCACACCCAAGCCGGCGCACGGTTCCATTAACCTGCCTTTTGCCACGTCGGCCACCTCCATTTTGCTCAAAAGCGCCATGGAACTCTTCGACAGAATTATTGATAAGAAGCTCTGCGTCCGGCGGATTTATGTGGTGGCGGCCATCGTCAAGAAAGAAGAGGATGTAGAGGGCCGACAGCTAAGTCTGTTCGAGGAACCGGTGGATACGTCCCGTGAGCGCAGGCAGCAGGAGGCCATCCTGGAGATACGGCGGAAATTTGGTAAGAACGCCATCCTCAAAGGGATGAATTTTGAGGATGGCGCCACCACCCGCGACCGCAACAGGCAGATAGGAGGACACCACGAATGAGCACCCCGTACGACGACATCATCCACCTGGAGCATCCCACCTCCAAGAAGCATCCCCGCATGGCCCGCCTGGACCGTGCCGCCCAGTTTGCGCCCTTCGCCGCCCTGAAAGGCTACGAGGAGGTCATTGAAGAGAACCGGGAGAAAAACGAGGAGAAGTACTAGATTATTGCAATTGCAAAATTTTGTACGTAATTTTGTGCAAAATGATTGTGCTATGCAAGTAACCACCATCTCTGGCTTCCGGGCCAACATCAAGCAGTATTATGACAATGTCCTTCTCACGGAGGAGCCGCTCATCATCACCAAAGGGGACAACGGGGCGGTGCTCATTCCGCTGAAGGAATACAATGCCCTGCAGCGCCGGCTGGAGCTCCTGGGCAATGCAACGTTCATCCGAGACCTCAAGGAAGGGATGCGCCAGGTGGCCCAGGGCCAACTTATTGAGGTAACGGACATCGATGCGCTATGAAACTGTACCTGAGCCCCAAAGCCTCTTTCCAGTATCAGGCGCTCAAGCGCAAAAGCGTTCCTTACGCGGAGCAGGTGAAGGCCATCCTCCAGGATATTCAGGCGCATCCGCTGGAGGGGATAGGCACGCCGGAACTGCTGGAGCCGTCCATGCCCAACTATTGGGAGCGCCGTTTCAACGGAAGCGGCATGATTATCTATTATCACGAGGTCGATTATGTGGTGATTGTGAGTATCGGCAATGATCTCCTTCCTTCCCATGAGGAACTGCCGCACCATCTTCAGGCCTATTCGCAGCAGGACTATGCCGCCATCATCCGGCAGATGGAAGCCAACCGCGGCCATGGCAATGATCCCAAGGTGGGCCTCTTTTGGTATAATGCCGATTGGAACGAGCTGTTCGGCGTTGTTTCGCATCCCGTCAGGGCTTTTACAAAAGCCAACGCGTCAGATGGTAGAATCAGTTGTGTCGAGTTACACGAGGATGTCTGGAAAAAGGAATTCAACCGCCAGAAGCATCACGGAGACGGCAGCGGCCCGTTCATCGGCCCGTATGAAAACAAGCCCCGCGGGCGGATTTTCTACCTGCCGGACCAGGACCGTTATGAGGTGGCCGTGGGCCATTGGATAGACGAGTATCCTCAGGCAAAGCCCCTTATCCTGGAAGAATTTGACCTTCCGGCCGATAAAACCACTTTCCAGTACGCCATTCACTGGGATATTGGCCACACCTGGCGATAGCAGGGGAGCACGAATGTACATTTTCCAGCCCCACCCATAGGTGCTTTCAGGAAAAATGATTATCTTTGTATGATTTAAAGGAACCAAAATTTTTATACAACCAATATGAAAGATTCTATCATCATCCTTTGCGGTGGCGGCCCGGCTCCGGGCATGAACACCGTGGTTATGTCTGTGGCTAAGACCTTCCTTAGCAATGGTTATCGTGTGATTGGCCTGCACGGCGGTTACAGCGGCCTCTTCTCCCAGAGTCCCCGCACGGAGGAAATCGACTTCTTCAAGGCGGACGCTTACTTCAACCGGGGCGGCAGCTACCTGCAGATGAGCCGTTTCAAACCCACCGACAAGGACTTTGAGGAGAACTTCAACCTGAGCCTGTTCCAGGACAACAACATCAAGCTGCTGGTCACTGTGGGTGGCGACGACACCGCCTCCACCGCCAACCGTATTGCCAAGTTCCTGGAAGCAAAGCAGTATCCCATCAAGAACATCCACGTGCCCAAGACCATCGACAACGACCTTCCGCTGCCGCAGAACACCCCTACGTTCGGCTTCAACAGCGCCAAGGACGAAGGTGCCCACCTGGCCCGCACCGTGTATGAGGATGCCCGCACCAGCGGCAACTGGCTCATCATCAGCGCCATGGGCCGCAGCGCCGGTCACCTGGCCTTAGGAATTGGCGAGGCAACACATTGCCCTATGACCATTATCCCGGAAATGTTCAACAAGACCACCATCACCCTGGACAAGATTGTGAAGTTGGCCCTTTCCGCCATCATCAAGCGCAAGCTCATGGGCATTGGCTACGGTACCGTGGTAGTGGCAGAAGGCGTGTTCCATGACCTGGATCCCCAGGAAATCAAGAACGCCGGCGTTTCCATGACCTATGACGAGCACGGCCATCCGGAGCTCGGTAAAATCTCCAAGGCCGTCCTGTTCAACGACATCCTGGAGAAGGAATTCAAGAAGATTAGCCTCAAGGTAAAGACCCGCCCGGTGGAGATTGGCTACGATGTCCGTTGCCAGGACCCTATCGGCTATGACCTTACCTACTGCACGGAACTGGCCATGGGTGCCTACGAGCTCTTCGCCAAAGGGGAGACCGGCTGCATGGTGTATGTCGATGCCTTCGGCACCGCCCATCCGCTGTACCTGAAAGACCTGCAGCAGGCCGACGGCAAAATCCCGCCACGCCGCGTGGCCATCGACGGTGGCACCGCCCAGAACTATTACAACCACATCTGCCATTTCATCACGCCCGCGGACTATGAAGCCGCCAAGAAGTACGTGTCCACCCCTGAGGAATACGACTTCAAGAAGATCTTGAACTGGTAAGATGAAAAACATTATTTACCAGGTACTTCCCAGGCTCTGGGGCAACGGTAAATTTTCTTCCATCGACGCCGGGTCCTTCCAATACTGGAAAGGGCTCGGTGTCCATTATGTATGGTACACCGGCCTCATCCGGCATGCCAGTGCCAGCTCGGGAGAAAAGGTGGTGAAAGGGGAGGCCGGGAGCCCGTATGCCATTACGGACTATTACGACGTCAATCCTTACATGGCCGATGTCCCGGAGCAGCGGATGGAGGAATTCGAGGACCTGGTACGGGGTACGCACGAAGCCGGCCTCAAGTGCATCGTGGACTTTGTTCCCAACCACGTGGCCCGCGAATACAAAGGCACGCTGGGCGCAGGGGACGACAAAACCGTGCACTGGGCCCCGGAAAACGACTTTTTCTACTATCCCGGCAATGCCCTGCAGCTGCCTGTAAACCCAAAGGGGTATACGGAAATGCCCGCCAAGGCCTCCGGTAACTGCTTCACAGCCGCACCCGGCATGAACGACTGGTGGGAAACCGTAAAGCTCAACTATTGCGACTTCCACACCGGCACCTGGGACAAGATGCGCGACATCGTGCGTTTCTGGGCCGCCAAGGGCGTGGACGGCTTCCGCTGCGACATGGTGGAGCTGGTGCCGCCGCAGTTCATGCAATGGCTCATAAAAAGCATCAAAGCAGAATTCCCGGAGGTGATTTTCATTGCCGAAGTGTACCAAAAGGACAAGTACCGCATGTACGTGGAAGAGGTGGGCTTTGACTACCTGTACGACAAATGCGGCCTGTACGATGTCCTGCGGGCAGTGACTTGCTCCGGTACATCGGCACGGGAAATCTCGCACAACTGGCAGTTTTTGGGGGATTTACAGCCGCACATGCTCAACTTCCTGGAGAACCATGACGAGCAGCGGGTGGCCTCAGACTTTTTCTGCGGAAGCGCACAGGCCGGTTATGCCGCCCTCGCGGTAAGCGCCCTTCTGAACGACGCCCCTTTCATGCTATACTTCGGGCAGGAGATGGGGGAGCGCGGCATGCAGCAGGAAGGCTTCAGCGGCCTGGACGGACGCACCTCCATTTTTGACTGGTGCACGGTGCCGGCCCTGAAAAACCCGGACAAAGCCGTTCTGGAACGCTACCAGGAAGTGCTTTCGCTGGCCGGACAGCCCGCTTTTGCGGAAGGCCGCACCTTCGACCTCTGCTATTGCCAGGAGAGCGAGCGCTTTAACCCGGACCGCCACTTCGCCTGGCTCCGCAGCGACGGCCAGCACACCTTCCTGGTGGTGTCCAATTTTGGCGATACGGCCGATATCACCGTCCGCATTCCCGCCGAAGCCCTGGACTACCTGGGTATCAAGGCTGTCCGCACAGTGTATAGCGCCACAGTGAACGCTCAAGACTTCACCGTCATTCAGGTACAATAAAAAAGATGCCCGGCTATCTCCTTAAAGCGTGCGGCGACGGAATTCCGCCACGGTAATGGCGGTGGCCACGGCGGCGTTCAGGGACTCGGAGCCCGAGTCGTTGGTGGGGAAGGGAGGGATGTACAGACGGTCGCTTACGCAGGCCGCCGTAGCGGCGGAAATGCCGTTGGCTTCATTGCCGATAACAATCACAGAAGGCCTTTCCACACCGTTGGAAAGGCTTTTTTGGTACATATTCTCACCATCCAGGAAGGTGCCATAGACATTGCCGCCGGCCTGCAAGGCGCTCCGGCACAAAGCGGGAATATCCGTATAGTGAAACTTCACACGGAAAATGGCACCCATGGTAGCCTGCACTACCTTGGGATTGAATACATCCACGGTATCCGGCGAAGCATACACCGCGTTAATGCCGAACCAGTCCGCAATGCGGAGGATGGTGCCCAGGTTCCCCGGGTCCCGGATG
The DNA here is from genome assembly GCA_002371115.1 of Bacteroidales bacterium UBA3764. Taxonomy (GTDB): domain Bacteria; phylum Bacteroidota; class Bacteroidia; order Bacteroidales; family UBA932; genus Cryptobacteroides. The sequence continues at coordinate 28,198 of DFFY01000069.1, read as the reverse complement.
CCGTCCAGGGCCAGAAAAAGCCCGCAGGCAGGCAAAAGGGCCAGCTCAAGGTCTGCCGGCCGCTCTACGGTGGCCAGCACCGGAGAAGGGGAGGAGAGGCTGCTCATCCGGGCCATGGAAACCTCGCCAATCTCTTCTGTCCGATATACTTTCCGAACCGTAAAACGGGACTTCAAGGCCTCCTCCACCAGTTTTTCGCCCTCTACCACAAAGAGCCCGTGCCCGTCCCGGAACTTCTTCTGGGCGAGCGACTTCACCAGCTTGATCTCTGCGGAGGAAACGGTTGTCATTCTGAGCGACCTTTTGTCATTCTGAGCGAAGCGAAGAATCTCTACTTATACCCCAATAAATGCAGCATGCTCTCGGAGCTCTGCTCCTCGGCAAACACACTGGTTACCAGATTGCCTTCCTTGTCCCTGTCTATCAGGATATGCTTGGGAGAAGGCATCAGACAGTGCTTGATGCCGCCATACCCGGAAATGGCCTCCTGATAGGCACCCGTGTGGAAGAAACCGATGTACAGATTCTCCCGGCGGCTGCGGATGGTGGGCAGGAAGATGGCGTTGGCGTGATAGTCCGCATTGTAAAAGTCCTGGCTGTCACAGGTGAGACCGCCCAGGAACACGCGCTGGTATTCGTCGTCCCACTTGTTGATGGGCAGCAGGATGAAACGCTGGTTCAGGCCCCAGGTGTCCGGCAGGCAGGTCATGAAGGAATTGTCTATCATGTACCACTTCTCGCGGTCGTTCTGTTGCTTGATATCCAGGATTTTGAAGATGGTGGCGCCGCTCTCGCCCACGGTAAAGCTGCCGAACTCGGTGAAAATGTCCGGTTCCGGCACCCCGTAGGAATTGCAGGTAACCTTGATTTGGTTGATGATTTCCTCCACCATGTACTCGTAGTCGAAGTCCTGGGCCAGGGAGGTCTTATTGGGCAGGCCGCCGCCGATGTTCAGGCTGTCCAGTTCCGGGCAGATGGCCTTGAGTTCACAATATACCTTGACGCACTTGGAAAGCTCGTTCCAATAATACGCCGTGTCCCGGATACCCGTGTTGATGAAGAAATGGAGCATCTTGAGGTGGAAGTTGGGATACTTGGCCACCGTGCTCTGGTAGAATTTGAGGATGTCCGAGTAGCGGATGCCCAGACGCGATGTATAGAAGTCGAAGTTGGGCTCTTCCTCGGAGGCGATGCGGATGCCCATCATGGTGTCCTCCTCAATAAGGTCCGCCAGGTCCTCGAACTCGTTTTTGTTGTCCAGGACGGGAATGATGTTTTTCCAGCCCTCCTTGCGCAGGGCGGCGATGTTCTCAATGTACTGGGGGCGTTTGAAGCCGTTGCAAATGATGTACAGTTTATCCTTTTGCACGGAGCCGTCCCGCTCCAGAGCCCGGATGAGGTCCAGGTCGTAGGCCGACGAAGTCTCCAGGTGAATCTCGTTCTTGAGGGCCTCGTGCACCACAAAGGCGAACTGCGAGCTCTTGGTGCAGTAGCTGTAGTGGTACGCGCCGCGGTAATCGGCCTTGGCCATGGCTACCTTGAACAGACGCTTGGCCCGCTGGATTTGTGACGAAATCTTGGGCAAGTACGTGATTTTGAGCGGTGTACCGTACTTTTCAATGATTTCCATGAGGTCGATGTCGTTGAACATCAGGTTGCCGTCCACCACCATGAATTCGTCCTGCGGAAAGTCGAAGGTCTGGTCAATTAAGTCGATGTATTTGTTTTTCATCCCTGCAAATAAACTGTGTTAAAAAATCACGCAAATATAAGTAAAAAGTATTACTTTTGTAAGAATGAAACGGTGGAAAGTCATATTTCTTTGCATTTGTGCGGTTTTCGCGGGAGCCTGCAGCGTCACGCGGTCGCTCAAAGACGGAGAATACCTCCTCCGCAAAAACCAGGTGAAGGTGGACGACCCTTCCTTCGACGCCGGCAGCCTCATGTCCTACGTGGCCCAGAAGCCCAACTCCTACCTGTTAGGCGTAAACCCTTTGCTTTCAGTATATAACTGGGGCGGGGAAGGCAGGACCAAACTGGGACGCTTTGTCCAGAGCGTAGGCGTCAAGCCCGTGGTTTATGACCCGGCGCTGGTGGAAAAGAGCATCGCCAGCATTGGCAACCACCTCCGCTATATCGGTTATTATGGTTCGCAGGTGGAAAGCCAGGTGCAAGTGAAAGGCCGGAAGGTCTATGTGAACTATTTCGTGGCCCTGGGCAAGCGCTACACCATCAGCGCCATCGACTATCAAATTCCGGAATACGGCACCTTGAGGCAGGAATTCATGGAAGACCTGCCCAACAGCACCGTTGCCGTGGGAAACTACCTGGCAGAGGCCGATCTGGAAGCGGAAGCGGGCCGCAGCGCCCAGATGTACCGCAACAAAGGGTATTACGGCTTTACCAAAAGCTACTATTTCTTTGAGGCCGATACCCTTGCGAAAGACGGCACGGCCAAGCTCACTTACTTTATCCGCGACTACGCCCTGGGAGACCCCGCCTCCACCGCACGGGAGCACCGGAAATTCACAGTGGGGGAGGTAAACATCTCGCACCCGGAACAGCTGAAAATCAGGCGTTCCACCCTGGCGAACATGAATACCCTGCGTCCCGGACAAGCATATAGCGAGCAGGAAGTGAACACCACGTACACACGCCTGTCCAGCCTGGGCATGCTCTCCGGCGTAAACGTGAGCATGCAGCCCGCGTCGGACCATACCGTAAACGCAGACATCTCCCTGCGGAATTCCCGCCTGCAGGCCATCAAGGTGGACCTGGAAGGCTCTTTCAACTCCACAGGACTGTTTGGCATATCGCCCCAGATCAACTATTACCACAAGAACATTTTCCATGGGGGAGAGCGCCTGAATGTGGGTCTGAAGGGCAACTTCCAGTTCAAGCCAGGAACCAACGCCTATTCCACGGAACTGGGTATCACCTCGTCCATCCGCTTTCCGCAGTTTCTGGGACTGCCCAACCGGCTGTTCAAGGGACCGTATATCCCCACCACGGACGTATCCCTGGCCTTCACCTACCAGGACCGTCCGGAATTCCGCCGCACCCTCATTACAACGGCATTTACCTACAATGGGCGCGCCGGGAAAAACTTTTTCTACCAGTTCTCTCCCATCCGTCTCAATATCGCCCGGCTGTTCAATATCCAGACGGAGTTCCTGGAAAAAATCATAGTGGCCAACCCCTTCCTCCTGAACGCTTATATGGGCCGGTTCGACCAAGGCATCAGCGGTACGGTGTACTACACCACCAACTCGTCGCCCATCCCCCTGACTCCCTATCACTATGTCCGGCTCAGCGTGGACTTGTCCGGAAACCTGCTCAGCCTGTTCAACAAATTCATGCCCCTGAACGAAAGAGGGGAACGCACTATCTGGTCCACGCCTTATGCCCAATATGTACGCGCAGAACTCAATCTGGGCAAGATTTTCCGTTTTGGTAGCGAGGATGAACACGCCATAGCACTGCACCTGATGGCCGGTGCGGGATATGGATATGGCAATTCCACCACCGCGCCGATAGAAAAGCAGTTCTATTGCGGCGGCTCCTCGTCCATGCGTGGCTGGCAAGCCCGTACGTTGGGGCCGGGCAATGCACAGCCCTATACCGAGTTCTCCATTCCCTCCCAGATTGGCGCCATGAAACTGGAGGCCAATGTGGAATACCGTTTCCCGCTGGTCTGGAAACTGGAAGGAGCGCTCTTTGCCGATGCCGGCAATATCTGGGACATTCCCCATCCCAAAATAACGGTCACCGAAAAAGATATACCGGGCTATTTTGACATCAAGAACCTGGGCGGTTCCATCGGCCTGGACTGGGGTCTGGGTATCCGCGTGAACCTGGGTTTCCTCCTCATCCGCTTAGATGGCGGTATCCGCCTGCATGACCCTGCCCGTGCAGCCGGCAACCGCTGGGTCCCCGTCCGCGAGTGGTTTCCACGTAATTATGCCATTCATTTTGGTGTAGGTTACCCTTTTTAAGGGGGCTCCGCGCCCCCTTGCATACCCCTGCGGCCTTTTCGCCTTTCCGTATTTGCCGTTGGCAAATACCCGGCCCGGCCGGGCGCCTGCCGGCGCCTTATTCCTTCGAGGGAGCCTTTGGGTAATATTTGGGCCAACAAGCCTCCAAATACGCACGGAGGGCGTTCTCATGCTTGTTGGGCTGCGGCTCGTAAAAGACGGTACCGCGGAGGGCGTCCGGCAGGAACTCCATATCTACAAAATGCCCGGGATAGTCGTGGGCGTACTTGTACCCGTCACTGTAGCCCAGTTCTTCCATGAGTTTGGTGGGCGCATTGCGGATGGGGAGGGGGACCGGCAAATTCCCCGTCTCCCGGACCTTCGCCAGCGCATTCTCCAGGGCCATATAAGAGCCGTTGCTCTTGGGCGATGACGCCAGATATACCGTGGTTTCCGCCAGCGGAATGCGACCTTCCGGCATGCCGATCTTGCTCACCACCTCAAAACAGGCATTGGCCAGCAGCAGGGCATTGGGATTGGCCAGGCCCACATCCTCTGAGGCACTCAGGCACAGCCGCCGGGCAATGAACAGCGGGTCCTCGCCACCGTCAATCATGCGCGCCAGGTAATAGATGGCCGCATTGGGGTCACTGCCGCGTATGCTCTTGATGAACGCGGAAATAATATCGTAATGCATCTCGCCATCCTTGTCATAGATGGCCATATTTTCCTGCACGGAAGCCGTTACGGAGGCATTGTCGATCACAATGGGGGACTGCCCGCCCAAGGCATCCACCACCAATTCCAGCACATTGAGGAGTTTACGGGCATCGCCGCCGCTGTAGCGCATGAGCGCTTCGCTCTCCCTGATCTGAATATCCTTCTCCTTCAGCAGCACATCCTCCTTCAGCGCCCGTTCAAGTAACGTCTGCAAATCGCTTTTCTCCAGCGACTTAAGAACGAATACCTGACAGCGGGACAGCAGGGGCGTGATAACCTCGAAGGAGGGGTTTTCCGTAGTGGCGCCTATCAGGACGATGGTCCCGTTTTCCACGGCCCCCAGCAGGGCATCCTGCTGCGCCTTGTTGAAGCGGTGGATTTCGTCAATAAAGAGGATGGGAGCCCCTTTTTGCTGGAAGAGGGAATGGTCCCGCGCCTTGTCAAATACGTCGCGGACATCCTTGACGCCGGCCGTTACCGCCGACAACGTATAGAAATCCCGGTCCAACGTTTCCGCAATGATGTGTGCCAAGGTGGTTTTTCCCACGCCGGGAGGCCCCCAGAGGATGAATGAGCTCAGGTTGCCGCTCTCAATCATCTTGCGCAGGATGCAGCCTTCTCCCACCAAGTGACGCTGCCCTACATACTGGGCCAGCGTGCGGGGGCGCATGCGCTCCGGAAGGGGAGGAAGCAGGGTAGAGGAGGCACTCATAGGCTTAGATGGTTTTGCCGAATACGCGGCGGCGGCGCTTGAAGTCCTTCTGATAGATGTTCCAAATGTTCTGCACGGAAGAATTGGTTTCCATTTCTGCGTTGGATTCACCGTATTTGAAGCCGCCCTCAATCAGATTGGGAATGAGTTCATTGAAGAGCATGGCATGCACACCCCGGTTACGATAATCCGGATCCACGGCGATGAGCATCAGCTCCAGGGCCTCTTCGTGCTTGATATACATGGACTTGAAGATATGCCACCAACCCAGCGGGAACAGATAGCCATTTGCTTTTTTCACCGCGTGGGCAATGGAAGGCATGGTAAGGGCCATGGCTACCAGCTTCCCTTCCGCATCTTCCACCAGCGTAATGTATTTCATGTCCAGCACGCCCAGGAAAGTATCCACATACTGGTCTATCACCTCCGGGGGAAGTACGGTGAAGTCAAACAGTTGGCAGTAGGTCCGGTTCACCAGATCGAACAGCTTGCGGCCGTAATTCTCTTTCCGGACCTCTTTCTTGCTTATCTTACGGATATGCAGGTTGTAGCGCTCGGAAACCAGATGGGCGGCCTTGACCACTTTCTCCGGCACCTGTTCCGGAACATAGACACGGTATTCCAGCCAGTCGTTGATTTTCTCCATGCCCAGTGCCTCGAAGTGCGCCCCATAATAAGGGTAATTGTATTTGAGCATGAAGGAGGAAATATCGTCAAAACCCTCTACCACACAGCCTTCGTTGTCAAAATCCGTAAAGCCCAGGGGACCGGCTATGGTGGTCATGCCATTCTCCCTGCCAAAGGCGATGACGGCGTCCACCAGCGCCTTGGAAACTTCCTTGTCGTCAATAAAATCCACCCAGCCGAAACGAACCTCTGCGTGCGCCCAATCCTTGTTGGCAATCTGGTTGATGATGGCGGCGATGCGTCCGACCACCTTGCCATCCTTGTAGGCCAGGAACTTGCGGGAAAGGGAATACTTTCCCATGGCGTTCTTCTGCGAATCCAGGGCGACCATTTCGTCGGCGTACAGGTTGGGTACGTAATAGGGACAGTTCTTATAGAGCTGCAAGGGAAATTTGACAAAGGTTTTGAGGTCTGCTTTGCTTTCTACTGTTTTAACGACAACTGACATGAGGGTTAGGTTTATTTTAGCCTGCAAATATAGCTTTTTTACCTTAAATAAAAAAACGCAGCGCCTTGTCGGGCACTGCGTAAAAGGGGAGAGGGGAGGGGATCCCCTTATTTGGCCGCCATGGTAAGAACCAGACTGCCGGAAACCTCTTCCGTGCTGGCATTCAATGTGAGTTTCAGGGTATTCCCGGAGAATGTCACGGAGCCGGAAGCCTTTTCCTGAAGAAGGCCGTTCTTGGCCATCACCTCGGAAAGGTCATAGGAGAAAGAACCGGAAACGCCGTCCAGGCCCTTGATATCGAAAGTACCGGCAAATGCAGGCTTGTTCACAAAGGTGACCAGCACAACGCCTTCACCAAAACTGATGGATTCAATATCGTATTGCATCAGTTTCTCTTTTTCCTTCAGGCCGCCGGTGATATTCTGGTCGATGAATGTAACAATCTCCGAGATGTTTTTGTTATCGGTGAAAGGAGGGAACCTCTTGCGGGCGTTGGGCTTGGTAAGGTTAACCTCCACTTCACTCAATGTCCAGGTACGATACAGATAGTCCTTCAGGCTGCCGGATTCAACATCACCGAATTCCACCTTCACCTTCACGGAACCCTTAATAAAGGAAGCGGAAAGGGTTTCTCCGTCAATGGTAATATTGCCTTCAATGTCTCCGGTAAGGGTATAGGTGTTACCGTTGACCGTGTAAGTACCGGAATAAATGATTCTTTGGACCTGGTCGTCGGATTTAACAGCACGGGCATCTGCCGTAATGACATAGGCTCCGTCACGAAGGAAATCCAATCTGCGCACGGAAAGATCCCTGCCTTTGTATGTTATGTCGCAAATCACATCGCCGCTCACCGGCTTGATACTTTTGGCCGCAGCGGCCTTGGCCGGAGCGGTAAGCGTTACCTGATTGGCATTGCTCTTGCTGCAGGAATACAGGAGCGGGAGGGCACATAGCACCAGTCCCAAAAGAAGTTGCTTGGTTTTCATATGCAAATAATTACGATTCAACTAATTAGAACAAACGGATAAAAAGGGTGAGCTTCAGGACAGGCACGACCGGGAAATTATTTACAAAGCCCAGGTATTTGTCTATCTTGTTACGGTCTTCTGCATTGGAAATGATATCCTCGGTGATATTCTTGCGGAACCAGGCCTGGTCCAGAAGGACATTCTTGGGCTGATCCGGATTGTCATAATAGCTGTAGGACGCCAGCGAAACGCCGCCCACATAGATTACCCCCATGTCAAAGTTAACACCGACGCGGTGCTTGAGGGAAACCGGGCGCCCGAAACCAATACCCACGTAAGGATGCACGTTCCGCATTTTGTACTGCACATTGAGGTGGAACAGGCCTTCCTTGTCCGTGGTGACGTCCATAATCTCCGTATTGCAACGCATATTCTCTGCAATGGCAGGCTGCCCCTGATACAATGCATTGACGGTAGAGGTGATAAGCCCCTTGGGCGTAAGGCTGAACATAGCGCCCACCGTAAAGTGGAAACCAGAATTTTTGCCAGGGAACAGGTCCACAAGAAGGTCGATGTTACGCGACTGCATGGTGGCCTTCATGTCAAACTGGTCAATCTTGGTATTGCCGGATTCAACAGGGTCTTTCAGCTTATAAGAGTATTGGAACGGGTTCACACCACCTTTCAGTACATCAATATTCTGCATGTCGGCAACTTTCTTGACAACCACGTCGTACAGGGCGACATGGGCATCCATCAGATTAAAACCCACACGGACTTGGAAATGTTTGCTGATGGGAGCGGCAACCTGAAGTCCGACGCCTTCCGTACTGAGAAGATCCACACCCAAAGACAGATGGTTGAAGAACTGTTTGTCTTCTTCCTGAGCGCGTACGCTGAATACCGATATGGCAAGCAGCGTTGCAAGAATGGCGAACAATTTTTTCATAGGTTCAAATAATTTGATTCCAAACTGCTACAAATATAGGAATAAAATTGTTAAGATTATTGCAAATCGCTGAAATTGTTGCATTTTTCGCCGATACGTCCGCATTTTGCCAAGACGCGAGCGAAAATACAAAACGTTACATGTTACACAATTTATATTATGTTAACTTGCGGATATAAAAAGTTTCCCCTACCTTTGCGCAAGAATTCATACAGACATGTCCAAAAAAAGAATCGATCTGCTGCTGGAAAACGTCACCATCGAGTCGGTGGCGGCGGAAGGGAAAGCGCTCACGCATGTGGACGGCATGGTGGTCTTTGTTGACTTTGCCGTGCCCGGAGACGTTGTAGATATCCAGGTATATAAAAAGAAAAAAAATTACATGGAAGGCTTCATCAAACGCATTGTGAAGCCCTCAGAACACCGCCTGGAGCCCTTCTGCCAGCATTTTGGCGTCTGTGGCGGGTGCCGATGGCAGCCATTGCCCTATGAAATGCAGCTGGAAGCCAAGCGCCAGCAAGTGGAAGACCAGCTGGTGCGTATCGGCCACTTAGAAGTGCCTGAAATCAGGCCCACACTCCCCTCCGAACGGATTCAATACTATCGTAACAAACTTGAATTCAGCGCTTCTGACAAGCGTTGGCTGCTCAGGGACGAGGATCCGGCCGCCGTTCCGGAAAACGACCGCATGGGCCTGGGCTTCCACGTGGGCAAATTCTTCGACAAAGTCCTGGATATCAAGCAATGCCACTTGCAGCCGGAGCCAAGCAATGCTATCAGGCTGTTTATCAAGCAGTTCTGTATAGATAACGGCTACGAATTCTACAACATCCGCGAGAATCACGGCTATTTCCGCAACATGTTTGTCCGCAACACGGAAACAGGCGAAGTCATGCTCATCCTCATCTTCGCTTATGAGGACGAGGCCCGCAGAAAAGCCCTCCTGGATGCCCTCATTGCCCGTTTTCCGGCCATTTCCAGCCTCTATTACGTCATCAACGAGAAGCTGAACGACTCCATTTCCGACCAGTCACCCATCCTGTATTACGGAAACGAGGCCATTTACGAGGAAATGGAAGGCCTGCGCTTCAAGATAGGCCCCAAATCCTTCTACCAGACCAATTCCCTGCAGGCCTACCGCCTGTACAGCGTGGCGCGCGAATTTGCGGCCCTGACGGGCAACGAGGTCGTTTATGACCTGTACACCGGTACCGGCACCATCGCCCAGTTCGTGAGCCGGAAAGCCTCCAAAGTGGTGGGAATCGAGTACGTCCCGGAAGCCATCGAGGACGCCAAGTTTAATGCCCAGGCCAACGGAATTGACAATTGCTCCTTCTTTGCGGGCGACATGAAGGACGTACTCAAGGAAGCATTCATCCAAAAGCACGGAAAACCGGACGTGATTATCCTGGATCCGCCGCGCGCGGGCATCCATCCGGACGTGGCCGGCGTCATCCTGAAGGCAGCGCCCCGGCGGATGGTGTATGTAAGCTGCAATCCGGCCTCCCAGGCGCGTGATTTGGCCATTCTGTGCCGGGATTACCGCATTACGGCCGTGCAGCCGGTGGACATGTTCCCGCACACCATGCACGTGGAAAACGTGGTGGCCCTGGAAAGAAAAGCTTAGTCAACGTGGATTACGGCCCGGAGGAATTCTTCCCGGCCGTCTTCATACTGCAGGTCCACCTCCAGGGAATGCACCCCTGCCTCCAGCGCAACACGGCTGGTTTCCAGGGGGCTCCCGTCCAGCTTCCAACGCCTGATTCGCACCTGCGTATTATCAGGAACAACAAGCTGTAAATCAATAGATTCTCCCGCTTTTAACGGGTGGTCCGGCAGGACGATGCCGCTATACCCCAGTTCCGACAGTTCCCTTGAAGGGACTTCCTCCAGGCGGATCTGCAGCATAAGGTCCATATAGAAGCCGGCCTTCTCCCGGTACATGGGCGTCCACTCCCCTTTTTCCAGGCTGAAAGGCGCATAAAAACTGTTCCCGGGCGTTCCGGGATACACCGCCGACAGCGGCTGGTTTTCTCCTATTTCCTCAAAACCATAGCCCACATACACATCCAGTCCTTCGGGGATGCGGAAATCGGCCGTGAGGGGAATACATACCGGAGCGAACTCCCCCAACGCCCCTGCGTCCGCTGCCTCATTCAGCATCCGCTGCGAGCCGGAATCTACCATAACATACAGTTCTCCAAGCGTTTTCGGATTATTTACATACGGAAAGCAATCCACTTCCACCAGGCGGCGTCCCACATACGGTGCCAAGTCTTCTGCCGTAAAACGAACGGCGCCCATCAGCGGGTCATGGGTTTCCGAGGGGAAATAGCCATTGCCGGATGCCGGATTATAGGTATAAAACAGCGAACTGGAGGCGGTATCGTCCTTTACGATAGAAAGATATTCACACACAAGCGCGCCGGCACTGAAGTCCGTTTCACGTTCCAGCGTGCGGTAACCAGATTGGGAAACCCGCACCAGCCAGCGAACAGCCGTCGCCGCCCCCGCTTCCATTTCGAAATAGCCGTCCATGCCGCTCCGGTCCCGGGCCACTTCCCGGTCATCGGCAATCAGGCTCACCAGGGCATTGGCTACAGGCGCGCCGGTGCTGTCCAGCACCAGCCCGCAGAACTTATGGACACCGCCTTGCAGGACACGGAAACGGATGCCGTCACCGGCCGGACCGATACAACCGAGCCACTGCGCCCCGGGCTGGCCTTCCCAGTCTTCCGGAACAAAGGCATGCACGTCTCCTCCCCCCGGGAATACCAACGTGGCCGGATTCAGCGTGGTTGCATTGTAATTCTTGGGGTCCATCGGCGGAACCACATAACAGCAAGGATGCTTGCCATAGGCGTTCAGCTTGTTGGAAACGCGCCAATCGTCCCAATAGGAAAGCGCAGGTGCGCCTTCCAAAAGCCGGGAAGAGCGGTCCACATGATACACCAGGAGCCCTGTGGACAGGCATTCATAGTAGAAACACTCCCCTTCCGTACCGGTGGCAGAAGTGGCTGTCTGGCCCGGAGAAAGCTGCATCCAGCCTTCTTCCGGCAGCGGGCGAAGTTCTTCCGGCGCCATCCAGCCCAGCAGCATTTTTTCCAGTGCCAACAGGGGCGGAGGGGCGTCGCCCTGCCTGTTATACAGGCCGTGCGCCATCACCGAGAACTGATACATGCCGCCAGCCAGCCCATTCTTGGCACCATCGGTGTCGTACAAATCCGGAAGTCCCAGCACATGTCCCATCTCATGAATGATTTTTCCCATTCCCGTCATTTCCGCCCCATCCGTACCGCGCAACTCCGACGTACAGAAATAATATCCGAGCCCCACGCCGTCCAGACGGGCATCCGCAAGGGAGGCGTCTTCGCTTTCCTGCAAATCCGCATGATGGGACCAGATGGCATCGGCACTGGCTCCGCTCGCCTGGTCATAGCCGGCATAGATGAAAAGGACCTGGTCCACCCTCCCGTCTCCGTCCACGTCATATGATGCAAAATCTACCTCGGCGTCCAACTGCCGGCAGGCTTCCAGGAGGGCCTTGCCCGGGGCCTCGTCGCCTAAGCGTTCCCCTTTTTCCATCCGGTCTTTTCCATACGCGGCCATGGTGCGCTCCAGCAGGACCGGCCCGTGAACGTCGAAAACAGGCTTGTACAGCCCGCGGGAATGCTCGTCAAAGTAAGCGCTCACCGGTCCGTTCAAAAGGGTCGAGAACTGCATTTGCGGGTTCTCCAGGGTAAAACGGACATTGCGGAACTCCACCAGGACCGTGAAGACATGCGTGTCGTTTCCCCTTGCCAGGAAAGCGCCCAAAAGCAGCAGCCATATGAGCAGCAGGCGTTTCATTGCTCCACCACAAAAAAGGTCCGGTCGCTTTCCTTCAGCCATACCTTCCCATCCTGCACCCACAGAACCTGCAGGCGATAAGGCAGGCACACGCGGGTAAATCCCCCTTCCATGGACCGATACAAGGCATCGGCATACCTGCCGGGGACGAGCGGACAGGGCAAACCGCTCAAACTCACCACGCGGGCCGTCGAAGGCTGTGCCAGACGGAAGTTCTGCCGCTGGCCGTCATGGTAACGCATACAGGCGTACTGCCACCCTTCCCCGAGTACGACATCGCCGCCGGGAACGCCATAGGCCCCCGGAACCGTCTGCTGTAAAATGGGGTCTTCCACCTGCGGAAACGTTTCCTCCTTTACATGCGGAATCTCCTTGCGGGGACCGCAGGCGCATAGGCAGAGGGCTGCCGCAAACAGGCACAGAAAGGCCGATACGGAAGAAGTTCTCATCTTTTGGTTTCAGTACAATACAAATATAGGCAAAAATCATTAATTTTGCGCTGCAAAATGAAACAAAGATGATTGTACAGATACTTTTGCTGCTTGTAGGGCTTGCGTTGGTAGTGTTTGGGGCGGACTATCTGGTGGAAGGCGCCTCCGCCGTCGCCCGCCGTTTCGGTCTCAGCGAATTCGTCATCGGCCTCACCATCGTGGGCATGGGGACATCGGCCCCGGAAATGGTGGTGAGCTTTATCGGCGCCGCGCAGGGCAATGCAGACATCGCCCTGGGTAACGTGGTGGGGTCCAACATTTTCAATACGCTGCTCATCCTGGGGCTTACCGCCCTGATTCTTCCCATGGAAATCACCCGGGAGAACCGTCGGAAAGACATTCCCGTCAACATCCTTATCACGGTACTGCTCATCGTCCTGGGCCTGGAACTTACCCTGTTCGGGGTCGGGACGGACGGGCTCAGCCGCCTGGACGGCGCCATCCTGGTGGCCCTGTTCATCGCCTACATATGGTCTTCCTTTGCACAGAAAACCGCCGATACGGCACAGGAAAGCGACGCCAAACCCGTCAAGCCCTGGCTGGCCGCCCTCATGATTCTGGGCGGACTGGGCGGTCTTGTGGCGGGCGGCAACCTGTTTGTGAATTCCGCCACCGCCATTGCCCATGCGTTGGGCGTAAGCGACAAATTCATCGCCATCACCATCCTTGCAGGCGGCACCTCCATGCCGGAACTGGCCACCTGTGTGGCGGCCGCCGTCAAGAAGAAAGGCCAGCTGGCGCTGGGCAACATCATCGGCTCCAACATATTCAACATCCTGCTCATCCTGGGCGGCAGCGCGCTCATTCACCCGCTCTCGTTCACGGGCATCACCTATGTGGATTTAGGCGCCCTGCTCGTGAGCGCCCTGGCGCTGCTGTGCGCCTGCTACGTGGGCAAAAAAAACAGACTGGACCGTTTGGACGGCAGCCTGTTTCTCCTTATTTGGGCGGCCTATATGGCCTGGCTCATTGTGCATCTGTAAGCTGTTCCTTGGACAGGACCGGATTGCTGTAAATGTGCAGGAAGATATCCCTGAGTTCATGCTTGTCCAGGGACGGCTCCACCATTAACAGACGCTGGGCAATATAGGACTTGAAGGTTTCCAGGTCCTCGCCGGTGTACTGGTCTGCATACTTTTTGCCGCCGTTCACCAGGTCATAGGCCATATAATTGGTTTTCCAGAGCTTGTAACCGCCGATAATACGGCGGTTCACCGCGCGGCGGATAAGTTGATAGCGATCGTTTTTGTCGCAGCAGGCGGCGGCACGGATTTCTTCCTCGGTGAGCGGGTCGTCAATGCGCAGGTGAACATTTCCCTTGTACTGCTTGATGCCCATCATGATGCTCTCCAGGTCCTCCGTTGCCCCTTTCACGTACTTCTGGGTGCGGGAAATCAGGAGTTCACGGGCTTTCAGGATGTCGCAGGGCTCATATTCATAGGATATGCTGATGGGAACAATGTGCAGCTCCATGAAATTCTGCACAAAATCCCCGGTTCCGCTCATGTCCAGCATCTTCAGCAAGCCCTGCTCGGTGGTGTCTATACCGTCTTTGGTACGGCCCTGGCGCTGGGCAATCCAGACGGAGGCGGTGCCGGAGGTAACCGTTTCACGGATATAGCGGCTCAGGAGCTGGGACGACAGGTACAGTTCACGGGCGGAAATGCCCCGGATGACCTTAATCATGCGGTTGGAACGGATGAGGAGTTCCACCGACTTCACCTTCAGGAGGTTGTCTCCCACGCAAATCTGCGTTTCCGGCAGGTGGTAGCGCTGCAGGACAATCTGCGTGAGGGCCGGGTCCAGAATAATATCCCGGTGGTTGGACATGGCCACATATTTGTGATCCAGGTTCTGCAGCTTTTCAAAGCCATCATAGGTGAATTCCTTCATGCTGGTATCCACCACCCAATTGATGGCCTTGGACATAACTACCTGCTGGAATTCGTCCACGGTATGAATGCTGCGGAGCACTTCTCCCAGGAAGCCTTCCGGCTTGTCCGGGAAAATGAACTTGGACACCCATTTGGTGTTGGGATGATTGGAAAGCCGGGTTAACGCGGCCGCTGTTTCTTCATCCGAGAAAGGAGCTATATCGGAAAATTCTGTGAGATCCATTTTATTTTGTTTTATCTGTCAATTACATGCAAAAAATAAGCCAACCTCCTACCTCCGTTCCAACAAAGAGCTGTCTCCATAGCTCAGGAAACGGAAATCGTGCCTAAGGGCATAGTCATAGATGGTGCGCCAGTCTCCTTTGACAAAAGCCGATACCAGCAGGATAAGCGTGCTCTCCGGCTGATGGAAATTGGTTACCAGCCTATCTACAATACGGAAAGTGAAGCCCGGGACGATGATAATGCGCGTGCCGCCTACCAGGTTTTCCAGTCCCTCCCGGTCCAGGTATCGGACCAGGGCGTCCAGCGCTTCCTCCGTGCTGTACGGGTACGCGCGGGTATAAGGGACCCACTGCTCCACATCGGCGGGGAAACCGGTTTCTAAGCAGCTGACGCCCATATAATAGAGCGATTCCAGCGTACGGACCGATGTGGTTCCTACGGCGATTACGGGCGTTTTACGCGTTTTCAGGCGTTCCAGCAGCTCCCGGGACACCACAAAAGGCTCCCGATGCATGGGATGCTCGCTTACCAGGGAGCTTTTCACGGGCAAAAACGTGCCGGCACCGACATGCAGGCACACCGTCCGGGTATCTATTCCCTTTTCACGGATGCGCGCAAGCACCTCTTCCGTAAAATGCAGGCCCGCCGTAGGAGCCGCTACGGAGCCGCGGATATGCGCATAAAGGGTTTGGTAGCGTTCCGTGTCGATTTGCTCGGATTCGCGGTTTAAATAGGGCGGAATGGGCACTGTACCGGCCATTTCCAGCACACGGGAGAACGCAGCGCCGTCTTTCCACGTAAAACGCACCACGCCCGTCTGGCCGTCCCGCTGCTCCAGCCGGGCTTCCAGCCCCAAAGCGGCAATATCGGCCCTGTTTTCCGGATTATAAAGGTGCAGAACGTCGTTTTTCCACTTTTTCGCATTGCCGATCACGCATTTCCAAGAGGTGGTTTCCGTGGCGGCAAACGCCGTATTGTATTCTACGGGCCGGACCGGTTCCAGGCAGAAAATCTCTATGTGAGCGCCCGTTTCGCGCTCAAAATGAAGGCGCGCAGGAACCACTTTGGTGTCATTGAATACCATCAGAGCGCCCTCCGGGAGCAAATCCGGCAACTGGCGGAAGACAAATTCATTCACCGTCCCATCTTTGTAATGCAGCAATTTGGATGCATCACGCTCCGGAAGGGGATATTTCGCTATCCTAGCGTCCTCCAGGCCATAATTATAGTCTTCAATATGTATTTCTGGTATCATCAGATTCGCAAAATTTGTACAAAGGTACAGCAATTCTCTCAAATAGGGAAATCTCACAGAAAATAAAATTTTCGCGGTCTATAAGTTTACAGAAATGAAATTCTATTTTGCCGAGCACAGTTTCATTTTGTGAAATTGTTAACAAATAGCCACGGCACTGAAACTCTACTTGCTAAACCATCATAAGGAAAACTTATATCATGTTTTAGCAAATACGTAGTTGTACTATTTTCAGATAGTTATGCGTTTTAATTCAAGCAAAATATCCGCTCCTTCAGGGTTTACCCGCTTCCATCCTCGCGAAAACGCCTTTCCAATGGCATTCAACGTCATTGTTATATTTAATTAATCTATTAATAATCAAAATATATTTGCAAATTACATTTAGATATACTTTAATTGGAAACAGCCTTTTTTTCACATCTTTAAACAAGACTCCCCTGCTCCCCGATTTGCATTTGTAGAAATACTTGTTTAACTTTGTAACACTAATTTTTAGAAAAATGAATCGCCGTCTTTTACAGTTTTTGCAGGCCGAAAATCTCACGCAGACGCAATTTGCGGACACGCTCTCCGTCGCACGCGGAAGCGTCTCCCATATTTTGGCCGGACGCAACAAACCCGGCTACGATTTTCTGGAAAGTCTGCTGCTTCACTTCCCCCGCCTGAACCTGGAATGGCTGCTCACCGGAAAAGGACGCATGTATCGGGATATCTCTCCCGATGAAACGCAGGATCCCTCGCAATTGGAACTGTTTTCTCTTCCAGTTCCCGCCGCCGAACCGCGTAAGCTGGAAAAAATCATTGTCTATTACGACGACAATACTTTCCAGGAATTCCGCGCTTCCGAATAATTTTGCTATTTTTGCAGCATGAGAAAGAAAAAATCACTCGCCCTGGAGGTCGCGGGACTCAATTTCGCAAATCCTGTGGGCTTGCTGCAAGGTCCTGAAGGCTTGAAAAAATGCCCTCTATGGGCTCCTAAGGCCGGTTTTACCATCGCCACTCCCCCTAAAGACCATCTCATAGAATGGAGTGTAAAACTCCCGAAAATCACGGACGGCGTCCTGGCCATCAACTTGAGCAGCGACATTGTCCGTTCTTTCTCACTCCTGTACGACTTCGCCCATCTCATCATCCTGGACCCGGACTCCGACAACGGCATCCGTTCGGCCGATATTTCCGACATCACGGAACTCATCGATGAAATTGTGAGCCTGCGCCTCTGTTATGAGCGCTACACACCTGTTTTTTTAAGGCTCTCCCATGCGGAAACACCGGACGATATCCGTCCGCTGTGCAGTTATGCCCGTCTCTCGGGGCTGGACGGCCTGGTGGCGCCGGACGCGGAAAAAGTCCGCTTAACGCTTGCTGAATGCCAATACCGCGTCCCGGTTATAGGCGTGGCAGAAGATGCGGAGACAGCCCTGCAGGAGCTTCAGGACGGCGCATCGCTCGTACAGACGCAACTGGGTCCGCTGGCCCTGAGAAAATTGCTGAAAACGCTTGAAACACCCCATAAGGAGAATGATTGACGCATGTATTTGCACCATCGGCGATGAAATTCTCATCGGCCAGGTGCTGGACACCAATTCTTCCTGTATCGCCCTGGCCCTGGAAGAGGCCGGCATCCATGTGAAACGGATGATCTCGCTGGGCGACGACAAAACGGAAATCGCCACCATCCTGAGCCGTGAACTGGCCCAGAATGCCATTGTCATTTCCACGGGCGGCCTGGGGCCCACCAAGGACGATATAACCAAGGCGGTCCTGGCAGACATTTCAGGTGCGAAAGGCTATGTCACCCATCCCGGACAATTGGAAATGGTCCATCAAATCCTGCAAAGCCGCGGGCTGGACGTCCTTCCTTCCAACCTGGCGCAGGCGCAGGTTCCGGACAGCGCCGAAGTCATCGTAAACCGCCTGGGGACAGCCCCCATCATGGTTTTCCGCAAAGTCCAAGGCGGCGGTACGCTCTATGCCCTGCCCGGCGTCCCGCATGAGGCGGCTGGTGCCATCCCGGCCATTTTGGAAGACATCCGCCAGCATCAGCCGCTGGACAGCATCCGGCACCGCAACGTCATGGTCTATGGCATTGCAGAATCGGCCCTGTCGGAAAAGATTGCTCCCTGGGAAGACACTTTGCCCGCAGACATGCATCTGGCCTACCTGCCCAATCCCCTTACCGGGATCC
Source organism: Bacteroidales bacterium UBA3764 (assembly GCA_002371115.1). Taxonomy (GTDB): domain Bacteria; phylum Bacteroidota; class Bacteroidia; order Bacteroidales; family UBA932; genus Cryptobacteroides. Next base: position 9,828 of record DFFY01000069.1, on the reverse strand, counting down.
GCCTGCGCCTGTCCATTTACGGAGGGAACGCTGAGGAGCAGGACGCACGCATGGATGCCCGGCTGGCGCAGTTAAAAACGCTCCTGGGGCCGCTTGTCTATGCCGACAAAGACTCCGACCTGGAAACCGCCGTGGGCGAACTGCTGAAAGCTTCCGGGAAAACGCTCTCGGCGGCCGAATCCTGTACCGGCGGAGAGATTGCCCACCTGATTACCTCCGTTCCGGGGTCATCGGCCTACTTCCTGGGCTCCGTCACGTCTTATGCCGTCTCGGTAAAAGAAAAAGTACTGGGCGTATCCCCTGCCGTCATTCAGGAAAAAGGGGTGGTAAGCAGCGAAGTGGCGGCGGCCATGGCAGAGGGAGTTAGAAGGGTTACGGGAAGCGACTATGCCGTCTCCACCACCGGTCTGGCCGGACCCGCCGGCGACGCTTTCAATCCGGTGGGGACCGTATGGATTGGCGTGGCCGGACCACGCGGTACCCGTACCGTCCGCTACTGCTACAAAAATGACCGCAAACGCAACATCGAGCGGTTTGCGGCCTCTGCACTCAACTTCCTGCGCCTGACGCTGCAGGAAGAGCTATTCTAATTCAGCGCACTTTAGCACTCGCTGCCAGACAGCCATCAAATTGCCGCCGGAAACCTTTTCGATATCCGCTTCCGAGTAACCGCGGCGGCGCATTTCGTCCCACAGGACAGGCAGTTTGGAGACATCTTCCAGCCCGGCCGGAGGCACCAGGATACCGTCAAAATCGGTCCCGATTCCCACATGGTCCAGTCCGGCAAATCGGACGGCGTGGTCTATGTGATCCACAATTTCTTTTACGCCCGGACGCCGGATCTGGAGCAGGCGGTCCTGCATCCGATGCCAGGCATCCGCCCGCTCGCGGTCGGCGGGATGCTCTATGAAACGGGCTTCCACGGCTTCGGCCTCATCCAGCAAGGCAGCATCGGCGGAATCCGCTGCAAAATCATCGCTCAGGAAGGCCGGACAGAAATTAATGCCCACATAACCGCCCTTTTCTCCCAGCGCCTGCAGCATCTCGTCCGTGAGGTTGCGCCGGTGCCCGCACAGGGCGCGGCAGCAGGAATGGGTGGCCACCACCGGCGCCTGGGAAAGCTTGATACAGTCCCAAAAGGTTTTATCCGAGGCGTGGGACAGGTCCACCATCATGCCCAGGGCATTCATTTCGGCTATTACCTGCTTGCCGAAAGGGCTCAGGCCGCTCCATTTCCGGCCTTCTGCGGCGCTGTCGGCAATGGCATTGTCTCCATTATGGGTAAGCGTTACATAACTCACCCCAAGCCGATAAAACGTGCGCAGCAGCGACAGGGATTCCTGGACGGGCGCGCCGTTCTCCATCCCCATGAAGACGGAGATGAGGCCGTCGGCCTTATTCTTGGCGGCTTCCTCGGGCGAAAACGCCAGCGCCGCATAGTCAGGATTGGCATCCACGGCATCATATACGGCCGAGAGCATCTCCAGCGCATAGCGCGTAGCGGCATCCGGAGCCAGGCCGGCCGGTGTATATAGCGCGAAGAACGAGCCATCTACACCGCCGCGCCGCAGCTTAGGGAAATCCACATGCGCATAGGCATTGTCAATGCCGATATTCCGCAGCCGCATGAGCTGGGAGGGCGTATCTACATGCGAATCGTACATTATTTCTTGAGTGCGCCGGCCGGAGCCAGGGTAGATTTTACTATCTTGCCCACCAGGATAGTCGGGGAACCGGCATAGACCAGGGTGCTTCCTCCTTCCAGGGTCACTTTCAGCTCTTTCTCCACGTTTACATCGACCCTGCCGCCACCCAAGTTGGCGTTCACACGCTCTACCGGGAAGGCGCTGGCGTCCACGGTGGCGTTTTTGTCACCCTTCACTTCCAGGGATTCGGCCTTGCCATTCAGTACAAGGCTGGAAGAACCGCCTGCTTCCAAGGCCACCTTTTTCGTATTCTGGCTCATGTTTACACTGGCTTTCTCTCCCAGTTTCAGGGTTATTGCGTCACCTTCACCGGAAACCGCGTTGTCCGAGCTTCCTTTGGCATTGAGCGTGAACTCCTTGGTCTTTTCCGTCAGTTTCAATATGGCCTTGTCGTCGGTATTCACTTCCAGTTTGGAGTCGGCGTTGAGTGTAATCACGGCCTGGGCGTTCTTCTTCATGTCCAGGGAAATGTCATTGGCATGAATGGTCAGGTTCTTGATCTGGGACTTTCCGGCCAGCGAGATATTGACTTTGGAGCCATAGAATTCCTCCGCAGAGGCCAGCATCACGTTGTCGTCAAGCTTGATTCCGTTGAGCTCCGGCATGGAAACCACGGCGCGGAAGACCGGTTTCGGGGCATCCTTTCCCTTGTAGAGTTTTTTCACGTCCTTGGGAACGGCTTTCTCATCATAGGCCACATAGAGGGTCTTGGAACGAACATACACCTGCACGTAAGGGATCAGGACCTTGTCTGCGGTGAGCCGCACGCTGTAGGCTCCCTTGGTGAGGGCCACTTCAAAGTCTCCAACTACTTCTACTGAAGAAAATTCCCCTACCGGCAGCGTCTTTTCCTCCCACTGGGAAGTGGTGAGCTGCGCCTTGGCGGGGAACACAAATGCACTTGCCATGACGGCCATGCACAGAATTTTGTTAAACATGTTTTTCATATCGCTGATAATTAGTTTTCCAATTGTTCCATGAGCCCGGTCCATTCATCGGTATCCGCGTCCAGGGCGCGCTTGAGTTCCAGGTACTCCCGCGTAAGTTCCATGACGTCATCCTGCGGTCCCGGGGCACTGAGCAACTTCTCAATCTCCCCCATCCGGCCTTCCCGTTTGGCAATTTCCTTTTCCAGGAAGCTCACGCGGTTTTGCAGTTTGCGCTGTTCCTTGGTCACGAACTTCTGCTGCTGGAACTGCTTTGCCTGCGCTGTCACGGGTTTCTCCACCGCCTTTTCTGCGGCAGGCTGCCTGCGCTCCAGCTCCTGCAGGCTCTCCAGCCTGCGTTTTTGCAGGAATTCCTGCACACTTCCCAAATGTTCCGTCACTTTCCCGTCCCGGAACTCGTACAGCTTGTCCACCAGGCCATCCAGGAAATCCCGGTCATGGGAGACCACAATTAACGTGCCGTCAAAGGCTTTCAGCGCCTGTTTCAGGATATCTTTTGAGCGAATGTCCATGTGGTTGGTGGGCTCGTCCAGTGCCAACACGTTATATGGGCTCAGCATGAGCTTGGCCATACCCAGCCGGGCACGTTCACCGCCACTGAGAACAGACACTTTTTTGTCGATATCTTCTCCTTTGAAGAGGAACGCACCCAAAAGGTCCCTGAGTTTGGCGCGAATCTCCCCCACCGCAATCCGGTCCAGGGTGCCGAAAACGGTCTCCGAGGGGTCCAGGATGTCTTCCTGGTTTTGGGCATAATAGCCCGTTTTTACGTTGTGTCCCAGTTTTGCCTCGCCTTCCATGGGCTCCAGTTCGCCCATAATCACACGCATAAGGGTGGTTTTTCCTTCGCCGTTCCGGCCTATGAACGCCACTTTATCGCCCCGCTTTATCTCTATTTGAGCATTCCTGAAAACCACCTTCTGCGGGTAGCCCACGGTAAGGTCCGTTCCCTTGAAAACAATGTCTCCGGAACGCTGCGCCGGCGGAAACTTCAGGGACAGCGTGGCGTTGTCGCTCTCGTCAATCTCTATCCGCTCCAGTTTTTCCAGCGCCTTGATGCGCGACTGCACCTGGTTGCTCTTGGTGGGCTTGTACCGGAAACGGTTGATGAAGTCCTCCGTCTTCTCAATCATGCGCTGCTGGTTCTCATAGGCCGCCGTCTGCTGGGCAATGCGTTCTGCCCGCAGCGTAACATACTGGCTGTAAGGGACTTTGTAGTCATGCACGTGGCCCAGCAGGATTTCTACGGTGCGCGTGGTCACGTTGTCCAGGAACTTACGGTCGTGCGAAACCAGGAGCACGGCACCCCGGAAGACTTTCAGATAGTCCTCGAACCATTCGATGGACTCGATGTCCAGGTGGTTGGTGGGCTCGTCCAATAGCAGGATGTCCGGCTGGCCCAGCAGGATTTTGGCCAGTTCGATGCGCATGTTCCAGCCTTGGCTGAAGGTTTCTGTCAGGCGGTCCAGTTCGCAGGCCTTGAACCCCAGGCCGAAGAGCACTTTTTCCGCCTGGGCGCGGGGCGACAGGCCGGACTCCAGCCCCAGGCGGTCGTTGATCTCGTTCATCCGGCTTATCAGTGTCGCATAAGCCGCTGACTCATAGTCGGTTCTTTCCGCCAGCTCAGCCGTAATAGCGGCCAGCTCCGCTTCCATTTCACGGATATAGTCAAACACGGACAGGGCCTCTTCCAGCACCGTATGGCCACGGTGGTGCTCCATAATCTGCGGCAAATACCCGATTCTCAGCGACGAAGGCCTGTCGATACTGCCTCCGGTGGGCGCCTGCTCCCCCGTTATCAGCTTCATGAGCGTGGATTTTCCGGCGCCGTTCTTCCCCACCAGACCAATCTTGTCGGTCTCGCTGATGTGGAAATTGATGCCATCCAGCAAATTCCAACTGCCAAAGGATACGGTTACGTTATTGATGGAAATCATACCTTCTTACATAAGAGGATGGAAAGTTCGTACAGGCCATACAGCGGCACGGCCAGCACAAACATGGAAAACGGGTCGCTGGGCGTAATGAATGCACTGAGGATGAGCACAATGACAAAAGCATATTTGCGGAGTTTCCTGAGCTGGGACCGGCTCACCAGGCCCATGCCGGACAGCACCAGAATGACGGTGGGGAACTCGAACAGCAGCCCAATCAGGAACACCATGGAGGTGAACAGCGACATATAGGAGCCCAGCGTGATGGTATTGGCAACGGCATCGCTCACCGTATAGTTCATGAAAAACATCAGGCACACCGGCAGCACCACCATATACCCAACCACGACGCCCAGGTAAAACAGCCCCGACGACAGCAGGAAACCGTTCCGTACGGCCCTGCGCTCATGTTCGTACAGCGCCGGCGCAACAAACTTCCAAAGCTCGTAAATGACATACGGGAAAGCAATCACCAGACCGCAGAGCAGGCTCACCTTCAAGTGCATGAAGAATTGGGCCGATACTTCCGTGTTGATGAGCGTCATCCTGAAATCCAGCCCCAGCAGGCTGTACAGGATGAAATCCGGCTGCGTAGGCCACAGCACCGCATAAAAGAGCTGGTGCGGGAAAGCCAGAAAAACCAGCGAACACAGACACACCGCCACTCCTGAGCGGATAAGGGTTCCTCTCAGGGCTTCCAGGTGGTCCCAGAAGGACATTTCACTGTCCTGGACCGCCACCTTTACTTTTCTTCCTTTTTAGGAGCGTCCTCCTTGACGGCGTCGTTCACCTCCTTCTCCACCTCGTTCATTCCCTCCTTAAAGCTTTTCACGCCTTTGCCAAGGCCTTTCATGAGCTCGGGAATCTTCTTCCCGCCAAACAAGAGCAGGACTACCAGGACAATGGCGACAATCTCCCATGTACCAATCATGATGAGCGGATAAGCAAGCATATTCTCAGTCGTTAATGTGTTTTTCGAAAAGTTCAGTAATAATTTCCGGGCAGCGGATGGGTGTGAAAGTGGCGCTGTCCAGGAAGCCCAGGGTCACCGAGCCTTCTGCACAGAGCACGCCATCCTGGTTATACACGGCCTGCTTGATAAGCATTTTGGCCATGGGAACCCGGGTGACTTCCGCCGTTGCCGTGAGGACGTCCCCCATCCGGGCGGGATGCCGGAAATGGCATTCCAGGGAAACAATGGGGACTAGGACTTTTAATTCCTTCTCACAACGCTCGATGGGAAAGCCCAGCTGCACCATCATCTCGTCACGGGCCAACTCAAAATAACGGACATAATTGGAGTGATGTACCACCGCCATTTGGTCGGTCTCGTAATACCGGACTGGAAAAGTTGTCTTAAAAAGCGCCATAACAAAAATGTTACAGTAATTAACAAGTATGTTTTATTTACTCGTTTCTAATGACTTAATCTTTTCTTGCAAACTTTCAATCTTGGAAAGAGAGTCTGCCTCTTTTTTGCGCTCGGTCTCAATGACGGCAGCCGGAGCGTTGGACACGAAGCGCTCGTTGGAGAGTTTTTTGCGCACGTTCTCCAGGAACTGCTGCTGATACTGGAGTTCCTTTTGTGCTTTTTCCAGCTCTTCTGCCACGTTCACTTTTCCATCCAAAACCACAAACATTTCCAGGGTGCGGACCATGAAACCCACGCCTTGCGCACCGCCAAAACCAGGCACAATTTCCACGGCGCTGTTGCTCATTTTCTCCACCACGGGCATCATCTGGGCCGGGAAGGCGCCTTTGATTTTGAGGCTCAGCTGTTCCTTGGGAGGCAGGTTGCGCTGGCTGCGTACGCCACGCACACCGTTCACGGTTTCCATGGCCAGGGCAAAGTTGTCCAGGACTTCCTGCTTGTAGGGCTGCGCCTTGGGCGTAGCGGCATACATGATGGTTTCCCCTTCCTTTCTGGGGGCAATATCCTGCCACAACTCTTCCGTGATGAACGGCATCACCGGGTGAATGAGCTTCAGGAGGGCCTCAAAGAAGCCCAGGGTAGCCTTATACGTTGCAGGGTCCACAGGGCTGCCAAACGCCGGTTTAATGGCCTCCAGGTACCAAGAGCAATAGTCGTCCCAGAAAAGCTTGTAAGTGGTCATGAGGGCGTCCGAAATGCGGAACTTGCTGTAATGGTCTTCCACCAGGGCCACCGTTTCCGAGAGCTTGGCGTCAAACCATTCAATGGCCTTGGCGGCCACGGGGCTCTGCTGCACGTCTTCACTCACCTGGAAACCTTTCACCAGCCGGTAGCTGTTCCAAATCTTGTTGCAGAAGGCGGCGCCTTGCTGGATTTGGGCCTCGTCATAGAAGATGTCGTTGCCGGCGCTGGAGCACAGCAGCATGCCAATACGGACGGCATCGGCCCCGTATTTTTCAATAAGTTCCAGCGGATTGGGGCTGTTACCCAGCGTTTTGCTCATCTTGCGGCCCAGTTTGTCACGGACAATTCCGGTGAAATACACGTTGGAGAATGGCTCCTTGCCCATGAATTCCTCGCCGGCCATAATCATGCGGGCCACCCAGAAGAA
>DFFY01000069.1:2494-2632 GCA_002371115.1 Bacteroidales bacterium UBA3764 | reverse complement strand
GATGATGTCCGGGCCCGTCACCAGGTCGTTGGTGGGATAATAGTAGGCCAGGTCCTTGTTGGGCTGGTGCTCCGGATGACCGGGCTTTTCCGGGTCGAACACGGAGATGGGCCACAGCCAGGAGCTGAACCAGGTGTC
>DFFY01000069.1:0-2426 GCA_002371115.1 Bacteroidales bacterium UBA3764 | reverse complement strand
TGTCCAGCACGTCCTCGTCCTGCTTGAGGTCTGCCGCCGTAATGGCGGGATTGATGGCCTGGGCGGCCTTCAAAGCGGCCTCAGGGGTGGCTTCCACCACGTAGCTGCCGTCCGGCAGGTAGTAGGCCGGAATGCGCTGGCCCCACCACAGCTGACGGGAAATGCACCAGTCACGGGCGTTTTCCATCCAGTGCCTGTAGGTATTCACGTATTTCTCCGGGATAAACTGCGTACGGCCGCTTTCCACGGTTTCCAGGGCCATCTTGGCAAGGATTTCCATCTTCAGGAACCACTGGGCGCTCAGCTTGGGCTCAATCACGGCGTCCGTGCGCTCGGAATAGCCCACCGGCGAGGTGTAGTCTTCCACTTTCACCAGATTGCCGGCTTCTTCCAGCATCTTCACAATCTTCTTGCGGGCCACAAAACGGTCCTCGCCCACCAGAATCTGGGCTTTCTCGTTCAGTTTACCGTGGTCGTCGATGATTTCCAGCACGGGCAGGTTGTGCCTGAGGCCAATCTCGTAGTCGTGCACGTCGTGTGCGGGGGTTACCTTGAGGCAGCCGGTACCGAAGTCCATCTCCACGTAATCGTCCTCAATCACGGGAATCTCGCGGTTGATGAGCGGGATGAGCACTTTCTTGCCCTTGAGCCAGAAGTGGCGCTCGTCCTTGGGATTCACGCAGATGGCGGCGTCCGCCATGATGGTTTCCGGACGGGTGGTGGCAATGACCAAGTACTTGTCCGTGGGCTTGCCGTTGCCGTCGGAAATGAAGTATTTCAGGTGATAAAAATGGCTCTTGGTGTCCTTGTGGATGACTTCGTCGTCACTCACGGCAGTAAGGGCCTCCGGGTCCCAGTTCACCATGCGCACGCCTTTGTAAATCCAGCCTTTCTTATAAAAATAGACAAAGGTGTTGATTACGGCCTCGCTCAGCGCGGGCTCCATGGTGAAGCGGGTGCGGTCCCAGTCGCAGGAGCAGCCCAGTTTGCGCAACTGTTCCAGAATGATGCCGCCATGCTCTTCCTTCCACTCCCAGGCGTGCTTAAGGAATTCCTCCCGGCCGATATCCTCCTTGGAAATGCCCATGGCCTTGAGTTTGGCCACCACCTTGCTCTCCGTAGCGATGGAAGCGTGGTCCGTACCGGGGACCCAGCAGGCATTCTTCCCGTCCATGCGGGCCTTGCGGATGAGAACGTCGTTGAGCGTATTGTTGAGCACGTGTCCCATGTGCAGGATACCTGTCACATTGGGCGGCGGAATCACGATGGTATAAGGTTCCTTCCCGTTGGGTTCGCTGTGGAAAAATTTGTGTTCCAACCAGTAGCGGTACCACTTGTCTTCAACCTGCGCAGCACTGTATTTGGCGGCTAATTCTTTCATAAAAATATACTTCAAGCATTAATCTTACAAATGTACGGAAAAATTGTTAATTTTGCAGAAAAGAACACAATAAAATATGGATAACAACCAAGCAAAACCCCAAAATCAGATCAGCCTGGAACTTAAGCCCGAAGTGGCCAAAGGCTCCTACTCCAATCTGGCCATCATATCGCACTCCCGCAGCGAGTTCATCATCGATTTCGCCACCACCCTCCCGGGCCTTCAGAAACCCGAGATCGGCAACCGCATCATCATGACGCCGGAGCATGCCAAGCGCCTGATGAACGCCCTGTTCGACAACATTTCCAAGTATGAGGCCCAGTTCGGCGTCATCGACCTCGGCGGCAAGGGCCCCCAGCAGGGCGGCACGTTCAACCTGGCCGATTTCGGCCCGCTGGGCGGAGGGAGCAAGTCGTAAGATGACGGATCTGGCAAAAATCAAAGCGTTCGCCTTCGACATTGACGGCGTCGCCACCGACGGCGGCGTTTTCTGCAACGGGGACGGAGACCTCCTGCGCACCTATGACGCCAAGGACGGTTTCGCCATCCGGATGGCCGTCATGCACGGCTACCCCGTGGCCGTCATCACCGGCGGCAGTTCGGAGAGCATTCGTAAACGCATGGTTACCAGCGGTGTAAAGGCCGAAGATGTTTTCCTTCACTGCCGTGACAAACGGGAGCAGTTCGCCCAGTTCTGTTCACGCTACGGCCTGGACCCTTCGGAAGTGATGTACTTCGGAGACGACGTCCCGGACATTGACGTCCTGAAAGCCTGCGGCTGCGGAGTATGTCCTTCGGATGCGGTGGAGGAAGTCAAAGCCATCGCCGACTGGGTCTCCGGCCGGCCGGGCGGCAAGGGCTGCCTCCGCGAATGCATTGAAACCACCCTCCGCACCCAGGGAAACTGGACTTTCGACCCGACGCTGTACAAACAAAAGTTTTAGGGAATGGATGGCAAAGAAAAGCATATCATCCTGGGCAGCAACTCCCCCAGAAGAAGGGAATTGTTAAAAGGACTTGATATTGATTTTGAAGTAGATACAGG
>DFFY01000094.1:11173-33912 GCA_002371115.1 Bacteroidales bacterium UBA3764 | reverse complement strand
GTTCATAGTTGAAAATACCGGTTTTTGGAACTTGCTTGTAAATAACGCGCATACCGTTGGAGAAAGTCCAGAGGGTGCCGCCGGAAACCGGTTCCACGCGTTCGTTTTTTATCTTCACTTTGGGACAGGTCACCTGCATGCCCAGGGTGTCGGCTCCATGCCAGCGATAGTCCCGCTCCGACTTCACCACCGAGCCATACAGATAAGCCAGGTTGTAGTAGAAGAGTTCCTTGTCCTTATCCAGGGTATCCGGCGCCTGCCAATATTCCAGCGTGAGGTTGGACAACTGATCCAGAAGGGCATCGGCAAAATGATTGAACAGACGGGTTTCCACACTGTCCTTGACATTTTTACGGGAGAAAAGCCGCACGGTTTCATCGTAAGGGGCCAGGTTGGCGCCATACAGGAAATGGGCGATGCAACGGTTCACCAGCGAGCCCGGAGCGGGGCTCGACGTTCCCATGCGGTAGATGGTGGGCGTAAGCACTTTCTTGGCTTCCGTAAATTCTTCGGTACTTACCCCGAGCGTATCCAGCTCACCGATGGTGGACGCCATGAGCTGCATGGTGTCATGCAGGTTTTCGGGAGCCACGCGCATGGATACGGTATAACGTTCATCGCCGCCGTAATCCTCACTGCGCAGCGCTTGAAAGTCGATGGTGCCGTAGGGAATGCCCGCCTCCCGGAAATTGTGCTCCAGCCGATGTTGCAACAAGACCTGGAACTCCAGGCCCAACAGGTCCGTCACCAAGGCCTGCGCCGTATTCATGTAGGCAAACGGTATGCGGGCGCCGTCATACGAAATGCTAACGCGGGCACTGCCATCCGGGTAAAACTGCACGGAAGGGGCGGGAGAAGGCTCCCAGACATAGTCCGGCTGGTGATTGGACTTCACCAGCATCCGCGGGACCAGCATGGAGCAAATGTCCAGCTTCTTTTTCAGCTCCGGCGCGTCAATGTCTCCACTGACGATGACGGCCTGCTGCGCCTTGGACTGCGCCACCAGGCCAAAGGTGTACAAAAGCGTGGAGTCCAATGCCTCGGGCCGATAAAACGGCACACGGCAAAAACGGTAAACGGTGGAGCCATCCACGTCGGTCAGATATCCCTCGGGCGCTGGAGCAATGCCCAGCCGGCTCAGGCTGCGGCTGCTGAGCGTGGTGCGCTTGGCCTCGGACAAGGGCTCGTCACGCTGGACGACAGCCACATCGGCATAGCCTTTTACCGTGGGGTCCGTGACCATATAATAGGTAACGCCACAGCCCAAAGTGCCCTTTTGGATGCGCGAATCCATGGGAAGTGGTGGAAGTTGTGTCTGCGCTGGCACTATTCTTGAAAAAGAGCATAAGGCGCACAGCGTCAGAATGAGGGATTTGAACTGACGAATCTTCATTTTAAGGTAATTTGGTGCAAAATTACAACTATTTTTACTATTTTTGCAATTCGTGGACCAATGAATGTTTAATTTAACCATAGAGAGAAAAGAACCATGAAAAGATTTTTTGTAGCACTCGCCGCCCTCGGGCTCGCCGCTGCTGTGGCAACCGCACAAGATTTCAAAAAAGCCGTAGAAACATTCAACGCCGGAGCCACTACTCTGGAAACCAATAAAACAGAGGCCCTGGCCCAGTTCCGTGCCGCCATGGCGGAAGCCGCCCTCTGTGAAGGCGAAGAAGCCGCAGAGCTCGTAGCCAAATGCAAGGAGATTATCCCCGGCACCCTGATGTCCATCGCCAAGGAACAAATTAACGAGGCCAATTACGACAGCGCTCTGGCCACCCTGGCAGAAGTAAAGACTGTTGCCGCGGAATATGAAGCAACTGAAGTTGCAGCAGAAGCTGCGGAACTTATCCCCAACGTTTATATGCGCAAGGGTTCCACCCTGCTCAAGGCCAAGGATTTCGCCGGTGCAGCCGGTACCCTCAAGGAACTCACCGCCATCGACCCTGAGAACGGCCAGGCCCAACTCCTGCTCGGTCAGGCCCTCTTGCAGAGCGGTGACATGGAAGGTGCCGTCGCAGCCCTCACCAAGGCCAACGAACTGGGAGAGGCCCAGGCTCCCAAGCTTCTGTCCACCACCTACCTCAAGAAGGGCCAGGCCCTGCTGAAGGCCGGCAAGACCGCCGAGGCCATCGAGTCCCTGGAGAAATCCAACAGCTATGTGGAAAGCGCCAACGCCTACATGCTCATCGCCAGCGCACAGACCAAAGCCGGCAAGAGCGCACAGGCCATTGAGAGCTACAAGAAATACCTGGAGCTGAGCCCCAATGCCAAGAATGCGGCGGACATCATGTTCACCATCGCCGCCACCGCTCAGAAGTCCGGAGACAAGGCTACCGCCAAGGAATACTACCAGAAACTCGCCGGCACCAAGTACGCCGCCCAGGCCGAGGCCCAGCTCAAGGCCCTGTAGGAATTAAGACCGTCATTTCGCACGCGGCGCAGTGAAAATCCAGCCGGAACCGCTCTTTCCCATTGATGAGGAAGAGCGGTTCTGCTTTTTTCACCTCACCCTGTTTGGGGCAGAGGCCCAGTTCATGGCGTACGCAGTATTTGGAACGCATAAGTTCCCCGCCGGAAGAATAGGTAAGTTGGAAAGACGTATCCTGGGCCCGTTTGCCCCGGTACAGCGGCAAGGCGTTCACGGGCTGGCTATCCAGTTGCTCCGCCAGAGCCCTTCGGATGCCATTGATAGCCGATACCGGCAGGAAGGGAACCGGGCCGCTCACCATCATGTCCGGCTGCCCGAAGGCATAATGCCTGCTGCGTTTGGCCAGTTGCTCCCGCAGGGTTTGAACCATGCGCTCAGCGTCCCGGGCCATATCCCCAGCAAGCGGATAGCGCTCCGTAGCATCCCGTCCATCCTGTGTCCGGGCCGACACGGAGAGTTGCCCTTCCTCAAGGCGGACCACCAGGCTTACCGGAATCTCCCGCACGGGTTTGGCGGCCTCCAGCTGCTTCTCGAACGCGGCGCTGATGTTCCGATACAGTTTCTGCCCTTCCCGGAGCCCTTCCGGCTTGCGGCAGGAGACGGTGAAGCCGGAGCAGACATCGGCCCGAAAACCGGTGATGCCGCCGTCCTTGTTCACAAAGGCAAAGCCGTCGCCGTTGGCCAGCACCAGGTCCGGCGCCGCGGGCTGCAAAACCAGTCCGCCAGGCGTTACGCGGGCAATCGTCCCCACATATTCGCCCATGGACTTGGGGGCATCCATGGCGGCCCAGACACCGCGCTTCCCATCCAGGAACAGCTCCGTGTAGCCGCGGTTGAAGGTTTTTTGCAGATTGGGCGTAAAACCGCCCCGGACGCGGCCGAAGGAGCTTCTGCGATAGCGCTCAGGGGACTGCTCTACCAGCGCATCCAGGGCCTCCGAATAGGCCTTGACTACGTTCCGGACGTAGGATTCATTCTTTAATCGGCCCTCTATCTTGAAGGAGGTAACGCCGGCCGCAGCCAGGTCCTCCAGCCGATGAATAAGCTGATAATCCTTGAGGGAAAGCAGGGCCTTGCCACGCACCAGAACCTTTCCGGAAGCGTCCTGCAGGTCGTACAGGTTTCGGCAGGGCTGGGCACAGGCGCCCCGGTTGGCACTGCGGCCGGTAAGATATTCTGACAAATAGCACTGTCCGCTGTAACACACGCAGAGCGCGCCATGGACAAAGAACTCAATCTCCGCGTGGACGGCTTGGCTGATGGCGCGGATTTGCTCCAGGGACAGTTCCCGTTCCAGCACCAGGCGGCCGAAGCCCAGGCTTTCCAGCCCCTGTGCCTTCTCCGGCGTACGGATGGCGCATTGGGTGGAAGCATGCATCACCAGTGTGTCGCTCATGTCCAGCACGGCCGGGTCCTGGACAATGAGGGCATCCACACCCGCCTGTTCCAGCTGCTTCACCAGTTCCCGTGCCTGGGGAACTTCCTCCGGCTCCAACAAGGTATTTACCGTGGCATAGATACGCACGCCAAAGCGGTGGGCGTAGGTGCACAGAGCCCGGATGTCTTCCACGCTGTTCCCCGCAGCCTGCCGGGCGCCAAAAGCCGGACCGGCAATGTACACGGCATCCGCACCGCAGTCAATGGCCGCGATGCCAATCTGTGCCGTACGAGCCGGCGCCAGCAGTTCCAGGGCAATCATGCTGCAAAGATACAAACTATTCCTGAACCCAGTCCTCTATTTTTAAATAGGGAATGCGGGAGAAGTGGCGGGGGTTGTGGGTAACGAGGGTGTAATCCATATCCAGCGCCATTGCGGCGATAAAAATATCCACGTCTTCTAAGCGGATTCCATTTTGCTCCAAATAAGCCCTGGTTTTGGCAAATGTCTTTAGTGAAGGGCTTATCGGAAGCACCTTGAAATTCTCCTCCAAATAAGACACAAATGGCTCCTTCCCCCTTCCTTTATAAACCCCCAGATACAATTCTGCCAAACTAATCTCCGACAGAAAACAATTTGCCACTCCAACATCCAAGGTCGCCGCTTGCATGGTTAAATCAATTCCAGGACCAGCTCCACGTCGCCAAAGCGAATGGGCCGGCCGTTGTTTTTCTCAATGAAATCGTGGGAAAGGGCGCCGCGCCAGACAATATCGTCCCGGCTATTAAGAGGAATCTCCAGCTCAAAACCATAGCTTTTGGAATTGTATTTTACCACCGCAGAACACTTCCAGGTGGTCTGCGTGCCGCCGTCATCCTCCACCATCATGTATGCACAGCTGGTAAGCTGCTGCGTCCACTCCGACACCAGGATGGCATTGAAAGGCAGTTCCTCCTTCACTTGATTCCGGCGGACCACCAGCATGAAGTCCGTGATGCTGGGCTGATACAGCCGCAGTTCCGGTTCCGTAGCCGCGGTGAAGTCCTCCACGGCGCCTATTTTCACCCAGAATTCACTCCCGCCGGCGAACCAGTTGTCATACTGGCGCAGCGCCTTGAAGGAGCGCAGCACCAAGGTGCGCAGTTCCTCCGTTTCCCCCTTGACGATGAGTCCGCCACCGCCCTGCCCCCAGGAAGGGTCCTCCCGGCGGAGCAGTTCCAAACTCTTGTAATCCGCATCCGAATTGCGGTTCACCACCCACACGGGCTGCTCATAAGCCATTTGCTCGTCCACCATCACTTTTCGCACACCACCGTCCGGCAACAGTTCATAGCCCTCGTTCTGCACGGCGCCGTCTCCGGGGTCATAGGTAATCACCGGCAACCGCATCCCGTCCCAGGCTTCGGCCCCGGGCCAATAGATTTGTACGTCCGAAAGGGCCAGCGAATCCAGCCAGTCCGTATCTGTCGCTTTGGTGGCGAGCGCCTCCCGCAACAGATCCCGCAAGGGACGCACATATTTTTCCGCCTTGGTGTCGGAAACATCCCCCACCCCGCGTCCGGGCGAAGCGAACAAATCCTGCATCCGGTATTCTTCGTCATACCCATTCCCGGCCGACGCCCCGGTGGCATCCTGCACCTCCGTCATCTGCTCCACGCCCAGCGGCAGCGTGGACAGCAACTGCGCTACTTCCTCCAGCATCACAAAGCTGCGAGGGCTCTCATCCGGAAGCGGCAAGGCTTCCTCCTGTATTTTGTCGCAACCCTGGGCCGCGAACAGGACACTCAATATGCCCACAAAAAATTTTCCGTACTTCATGATGCAAAGTACGGAAGTAGTTTCGGTGTAAACAAAAAGTAAACGGATAAAAACGAAAAAAGCCCTCTGACACGAGCAGAAGGCCTATTTCATATAAAAGACAAAGCGATTTTTGTCGTAAAAATCCGTTACGAGCGATGTCTGGGAAAAACCCGAATCGCGGAAAAGAGCCTCCGTCTCCCTCCCCAGCACCTCGTTGATTTCCGTCAGGCCCTTCCCATCCGGCGAAAGGAAACGATGCGACCAGCGCGCCACGGCCCGGTAAAACAGCAAGGGGTCATCGTCCGGAACAAAAAGCGCACGGGAGGGCTCGTAGTCCAGCACATTACGGCGCATGAGGGCCTTTTCCTTTTCCATGACATAGGGCGGATTGGAGAGGATAAGGTCAAACGGGCCGAAGGAGAATTCCTGTTCGGTGTCCAGCACGTCCGCTGCAATGAACGTAGGAGCCAACGCGCCGGTGGCCTTCAGTTCCGCAGAGAAATCCTGACCGCGGGCAACACACAAGGCTTCGGTGGAGACATCCACGCCCACCACGCGGCATCCGGGAACCGACAGGGCCAAAGACCAGGCAATGTTTCCGGAGCCCGTGCATAAATCCAGCACCCGCACCGGTTCCGCGCCCTTCCCATACGGGCTGCGCATGCGTTGGATGCGACTGGCTATTTTTATGGCCTCCCGGACCAGGAGCTCGGTTTCCGGACGGGGGATGAGCACATCCGGCGCCACGTGAAAAACACGTCCGCAGAATTCTGCACGGCCTGTTACATATTGGATGGGCTCCCCCTTTTGCAAGCGGGACAGACCGTCAAGCAGGGCCTTTTCTCCCTTCTTGTCAATCTTGTACTCCGGTTCAACGATATGGGTATAATTCTTGGTGCCGATGGTTTCCTCACACAGCATCAGAACCATGTTCCGCGCTTCCGCCGTAGGATAGAGCGGTTCCAGCGCAGCAATCCCTTCCTTCAGAAAATCCACCAGCAGCATTGCCTACGCGTTCTCTATGATGGTTGTCAGGAAATCCGTAATGCCGATACCGGCGGCGCGGATCATCTTGGGGACGAGCGACGCATTGGTCATGCCGGGAATGATATTCACTTCCAGGAAATAGATGCCGTCCGGCGCCACAATATAGTCCATGCGGACCAGCCCCTTGCAGCCCAGGTGACGATAAATGCGCCTGGAGATGTCCTGCACCTGATCCCGGAGGGTATCCGGGATTTCCGCCGGGCATACCTCCCGGCTGAAACCATTGTATTTGGCGTCATAGTCGAACCAGCCCGTTTCGGAAATAATCTCTATCACGGGCAGGGCCTTCACGTCCTTGCCGTCGAAATAGACTGCGCAGGTAAGTTCATGCTCCGCCTTGATGGCGGCCTCCACAATGACGGCATCGCCTTCTGCAAAGGCAAAGCGGATGGCCGCAGGCAGGTCTTCCGCCTTCTCCACCTTGGTGATGCCAAAACTGGAGCCGCCGGCAGTAGGCTTTACAAAGAGCGGAAGCCCCAGGCGTTCCACCGTCTGTTTGCTGAATGCATCTACATCGTCCCCCTGACGTACAAACGCGTCCGGCGCCATTTTCACGAAATCCGCCGTACGCAGGTAACTCTTGCAGGAATACTTGTCGAAGGCCACCGTGGTGACGAAGGCGCTGCAGCTGGAGTGCGGCACACCCAGCATCTCCAGGTAGCCCTGCAACAGGCCGGTTTCACCGGGCGCACCGTGCTGCATGATATAGGCAAAGTCGAACTTTACCTTTTCTCCCAGCACCATGACGGAGAAGTCCGTCTTGTCTATTTCCGGCTGGGCGCCCTCCGGGAACGGCTGCCGCATGGCATTGGCCTTGCGCATGGCCACCAGCTTCCACTTGCCGAAGCGGGCAAATATCTCGTAAACGTCATATTGAAACTCGTCTATGCGCGAAGCGACGAACTCGCCGCTGCGGCATGCCACCTCCCACTCGGAGGAATCACTGCCGTAAATCACGGCAACGGATTGGTATTTGGCCATTTTATTCGAAATAATAATTCTCTAGTTCTGTCTTTTCCGGAGCGGCATCCGCTTCCTGCGAACCGTTGCAGTAGTTGCCTTTCAGTTCCTCCGGGAACAAGTCGTTCTCCGATATGCCCAGCGTGCCGTCCTTCAGGACTTTTTTCATCCACAGGCCCCAGATGGGCAGGGCCATGTTGGCTCCCTGGCCCAGGTTGTTGTTGGAAAAATGCACGTAGCGGTCTTCCGCACCTACCCAGACACCGGCCGTAATCTTGGGCGTATAGCCGATGAACCAGCCGTCGGAGTTGTCGTTGGTGGTTCCGGTCTTGCCGGCAATCTCTCCCTTGAGGCCGTACTTGAAACGCAGCCGCACGCCGGTACCGTGGTCCACCACGGAACGCATCATCTGGATCATGGCGCCGGTGGCCCGCTGCGAAAGGGCCTCCCGCTTGCGCCCGCTGAACTGGCCCAGGATATTGCCGTCGCGGTCCTCGATACGGGAAACAAAGAGCGGATAGGTATAGGTGCCGCCCGAAGGATAGGTGTTGTAGGCGGTAACCATGTCAAAGACGGAAAGGTCTGCGGCGCCTACGCAAAGAGATGCCACAGGGTCGATAAAGCCGCTGATTCCCAGCTTGCGCATCATGGAAACCATGGACGCCGGACCCAACTGTTTCATCAGATAGGCCGCCACGGAATTGGAACTGTGCGCGAGGCCCCAGGTCAGGTCCACCATGGTATCGTCCGCGTGGGGATCCTGCGGAGTCCAGGTCTGGTCTCCGTTCACCACAATGACCACGGGTGAATTCAGGACAGGGTCACAGGGGGTCATGCCGGATTCCATGGCCAGCGTATAGATGAAAGGCTTGATGGTGGAACCCACCTGCCGACGACCCTGGCGGACGTTGTCGTACTTGAAATAACGGTAGTCCGGACCGCCCACGTATGCCTTTACCCGGCCGCTGCCCGGCTCGATGGCCATGAAAGCCGCCCGGAAGAAGGATTTGTAATAGCGGATGGAGTCGTCCGGGGTCATGACGGTGTCCCGGTAACCGGGCTTGTCCCAGGTAAATACCCGCATCTTAACGGGTTGGGAAAAACTTTTGTCTATCTCCGCCTGGCTGCTGCCCGACGCTTTCATCATGCGGGTGCGGTCGCTCCAGCGGCGCGCCTGCTTGAGGGTGGTTTCGATGACGGAAGGCTCCGTATCCGAGGAGAACGGCGCATTGCGGCGGTACTTGAGTTCCCGGAAAAACGCCTTCTGGAGGTCCTTGCCCAGGTGCTCCGCAATGGCTTCCTCCGCATAGCGTTGCATCTTGTAATTGATGGTGGTATAAATGCGCAGGCCGTCCTTGTCCAGGTCATAGGTGGAGCCGTCACTCTTGAAATTCTTGTTGAGCCAGCCGTAAACAGGGTCGTCCGCCCACTGGAGAGAGTCCACCCGGTAATCCTCTACGGAGGGGTAGGAGGAGCGCTTGGGTTTCTGGGCGCTCATGATGCGGCGCAGCATGTCGCGGAAATAGGGTCCCACGCCGGTGGTCCGGTCTCCCCTGCGCGTGTGTAGCGTGATGGGAAGGGCCTGGAGGGAATCACATTCCGCCTTGGTCAGGTAATCCATCTCCTGCATGCGGGAGAGCACCAGGTTGCGGCGGCGCAGCGCATGTTCCGGATTCAGCGAAGGGTTGTAACGGGTGGGTTTGTTCACCATGCCCACCAGCACGGCACTCTCTTCCGTCAGCAGTTCCGACGGTTGCTTGCCAAAGAACTGGTTGGCGGCGGAGGAAATGCCATAGGAATTGGAACCGAAGAACACGGCGTTCATGTACATGTCCATGATTTCCTCCTTGGTGTAGTTGCGCTCCAGCTTGACGGCGGTAATCCACTCCTTCAATTTAATCCACACCATGCCCAGTTTCCCCTTGTGGGCGCCACGCGGGTACAAGGTTTTGGCCAACTGCTGGGTAATGGTGGAACCGCCGCCCTGAGAGGAATCCCGGGAAAGGAGCGTACGGAACAGCACACGGCCCAGGGACTCTATGTCCACGCCGGAATGTTTGTAAAAACGTTTGTCTTCCGTGGCCACGGCTGCCTGCACCAGCGACTGGGGCAGCTCTTCATAGCCCACGAACGTCCTGTTCTCAATATGGTAAGTGGTGAGGATTTCTCCCTCCTCCGCAATGACTTGTGTCGCCAGTTTGGAATCCGGGTTTTCCAGTTCCTCGATGGAAGGAATGTCTGCAAACGCCCAAACCGCGCACAGGAGCAGCGCCAGCAGCACTACCGGCGTTACCAGGAGAATCCAGAACCACTTGCTGATTATCCTCTTTGTGTGATCCGTCATAGTCAAAAAAAATTTCACCCAGCGCAAGACCTTAGGTCTTGTCAAAAGTTCAACTTACAAAATTAAACAGAAAATTTGGATTTATCCCCGAATTCTGCTTTACTTTGCAGAAAATTTATCGGGCCCCGGTCCGCAAATGCAATTGATATGGAGGGAAAAAACTTAGTAATTGTAGAGAGCCCCGGAAAGGTAAAGACCATCCAGCAGTACCTGGGAAAGGAATTTCTGGTAAAAGCGTCCATCGGCCATATCCGAGACCTGGAAGAGCATAAACTTAGCGTTGACGTCGCCAACGGCTTCACGCCGGAATACATTGTTCCGGCCGACAAGAAGAAAGTGGTGGCGGAACTGAAAAAACTGTCGGAAGCCGCATCCACCGTGTGGCTGGCATCCGATGAAGACCGCGAAGGAGAAGCCATTTCCTGGCATTTGAAGGAAACCCTGGCCCTCCCTGAGGGGAAGACCCGCCGTATCGTCTTTCATGAAATCACCAAAAACGCCATCCTGAGCGCCATCGAGCACCCCAGGGACATTGACCTGAACCTGGTAAACGCCCAGCAGGCGCGCCGCGTGCTGGACCGTCTGGTAGGGTTTGAACTCTCCCCCATCCTGTGGCGCAAAATCCAGCCCAAGCTCAGCGCCGGCCGCGTACAGAGCGTGGCCCTGCGCCTGATTGTGGACCGGGAAAAAGAGATCATGGCCTTTCGCCCTGAACCGTATTATCGCGTGGAAGCCACCTTCCAGCCGGAGGGGACGGACGTCAGCGTAAAAGCAACCCTGGACACCCGTTTTGCCTCGGAGGAAGAGGCCCGGAAGTTCCTGGAAGACAGCATCGGCGCCAACTATCAGATTGTCTCCGTGGAGAAAAAGGCCGGCGTGCGGGTTCCCGCCGCCCCGTTCACCACTTCCACCCTGCAGCAGGAGGCCGCACGGAAACTTCATTTCCCCGTGTCCACCACCATGCGCGTGGCCCAGGGGCTGTACGAGCGCGGTCTTATCACCTACATGCGTACGGACTCCACCAACCTGTCCAGCCTGGCCCTGGGCACCGCCAAACAGTTCATCCTGGACAATTTCGGTGACGAATACTCCCACCCGCGCCAGTACAGGACCAAGTCCAAGGGTGCGCAGGAGGCCCACGAAGCCATTCGTCCCACTTATATAGATAATGTATCCATCGAAGGCACCGCGCAGGAGAAAAAGCTGTATGAGCTCATCTGGAAACGCACCATTGCGTCGCAGATGGCGGAGAGCCGCGTAATGAACACCACCCTAAAGCTGGGGTCGGACAAACGGCCGGAGCGCTACGGGCTCCAGTCGACAGAGCTCCTGTTCGACGGCTTCATGAAAGTGTATCTGGAGGGTCGTGACGACGAAGAAACGGACACAGAAGAAGTGATGTTGCCGGAGCTGCACCAGGGAGACCGCATGCTGGAGAAAGGCATATCGGCCCTGTGCAAATACACCGCGCCGCCGGTGCGCTACTCGGAAGCCACGCTGGTGAAAAAGCTGGAAGAGCTGGGCATCGGCCGTCCTTCCACCTACGCCGCAACGGTGGACACCCTTACCCGCGGCCGCGGCTATGCTGTCAAGGGCGACAAGGAAGGGCAAAGTTTCCAGGTGACCAACCTCACGCTGAAAAACGGCGCCATCAGGAGCAGCGCCCAAAAAGAGACCGTGGGTGCGGAAAAAGGCAAATTGCTGCCGCAGGAGATTGGCCTTATCGTCACGGACTACCTGGTGAACAATTTCACCGACATCCTGGACTATGACTTCACCGCCAACGTGGAGGCCGATTTTGACCAGGTGGCCGAAGGGAAAAAACCGTGGAATGCCGCCATCGCAGCTTTCTATACTCCTTTCCATGCCCACGTGGAGCAGGTGCTGGCGGACCGCACCTACAGCAAGGTGAGCCGCGAACTGGGCACGGCTCCGGACGGCGACAAAGTGATTGCCGCGTTCGGCAAGTTCGGCCCGTATGTACAAAAAGGCGACGGGGACAGGCGCCAGAGCGCTTCCTTAGGCAAAGGCCAGCTCATCGAGACCTTGACCCTGGCCGATGCTTTAAAACTGTTAGAACTTCCCCGTACGGTGGGAGCGTTGGACGGGGTTGACATTGTGGCCACCCGCGGACGCTTCGGACCCTACCTGAAGTACGGCGAGCGCAACGTGAAGCTTCCCAAGGGCGCGGACCCGATGAAAATCAGCCTGGAAGAATGCATCAGCATCATCAAGGCAGAGGCCGATGCCAGCAAGGCGGCCGCCGCTCCCATTGCCGAGTTTGGCGACATCAAAGTGCTGAACGGCCGCTTCGGACCTTATATCAAGCAGGGGGTTACTAATTATAAGATTCCGAAAGGGAAAGATGCAGCCTCGCTGACGGAAGCTGACTGTCAGGCGATTATCGCCGACTCGGAGCCTACAAAAAAATTCAGGAGAACACGCAAGAATTAAAAAAAAGTCGTACATTTGCAGCGGCTAGTTAAAAACTGAAAGCAAATGGCTACTTATCACATCGACCAGATTGACCAGAAAATCCTTTCTTATCTGGTAAAGAATGCCCGTATGCCCTTCCTGGAAATTGCCCGTGAGGTAGGCGTGTCCGGTGCCGCTATCCACCAGCGCTTCAAACGTTTGGAGGCCAACGGGGTTGTCACCGGCTCCCGCCTGCAGGTGAAGCCGCAGGCCCTGGGGCTCAACGTGTGCGCATACGTGAGCATTTCCCTCTCGGAATCCACCAAGTACCCGGAGGTGATTGCAAATTTGAAGAAGATTCCGGAAATTGTGGAGTGCCACTTTGTCACCGGCAAGTACGCCATCCTGGCCAAACTCTACTGCTTAGACAACGACCACCTCATGGAGGTGCTCCTGAACACCATCCAGAAAATCCCCTACATCCAGTCCACGGACACCATGATTTCCTTGGACGAGCCCATCGAGCGCCAGGTGTGGGTGAAAGACTACAAGAGTACTTCGTACACCGGTCGCGACTAACGTCGGCCTACGGCCTCCGATTAATCGTGCAGAGAAAGGATGGCCTTGGCGAGGACAAGGTCCTCGGGGGTGGTGATTTTAAGGTTGAAGCGCTCGCCTTCCAGAAAGGTGAGCGCTATTCCGTAGCGCTCCGCCACGGAGGCGTCGTCCGTGAAAGCGGTGCAGAACTGGAGGCTGTAGGCGGCCTTGAGAGCCTCAGACTGGAACACCTGGGGGGTCTGCGCGCCATAAATGCGGCTGCGGTCCACCTGCTCACCGGTAACGGCCAGGGCGCCGCCGCGTTTTTCCAACACTTTGAGGGTGTCCGTGACGGGCATTACGGGGATAACGGCCGGGGCCGTTTCCGCTGCCTTGAACAGCTCCCGCACCTTGTCCACGGAGATGAGCGGCCGGACGCCGTCCTGCACGGCCACCAAGGCACCGTCCGGGACGTATTTAAGGGCGTTTTTCACGGAGTGGAAGCGGGTGAATCCGCCTTTCACCAGCCGCTGCGGGCACACGAAATTGGCCTTCAGGCAGTACTGCCGCCAATAGGCTACATGACCCTCCGGCAGCACGGTGATAACCTGGATATCCGGAATGGCTCTCAGAAAAACCTCCATGGTGCGCCTGAGGATGGGCACCCCGTCCAACTCCAAAAACTGCTTGGGAACGGCCGCCCCCATCCGGGTTCCGGTCCCCCCGGCAGTGACCACCAGATACTTTTTTCTCTCCATGGACAAAATTCTTTACGCAAATGTAATTATTTTTTCGTAATTTTGGAGGTATTTATGAATGAGCGTTAGTAGTTATGGCTTTTCATTTTTTGAACCAAGAATTGGCTATCGACCTGGGCACGGCCAACACTGTCATTTTCCAGAATGACCAGATTGCCCTGGACGAGCCCTCCATAGTGGCTATCGACAACCAGTCCGGCAAATGCATTGCCCTGGGACAGAAAGCCAAACTGATGCACGAGAAAACCAACCCGGGCATCAAGACGGTCCGCCCGCTGCGGGACGGCGTCATTGCAGACTTCAATGCGGCGGAAATGATGATCCGCGGCTTCATCAAGCAGGTGAACTCCCGTCACCGCAGCCTCTTCGCGCCCAACCTCAAGTTGGTAGTGGGCATTCCGTCGGGCTCCACGGAGGTAGAAATCCGCGCTGTCCGCGACTCTTCGGAGCATGCCGGCGGCCGGGATGTGTACCTTATCTATGAGCCTATGGCCGCAGCCCTGGGTATTGGCCTGGACGTGGAAGCGCCCAAAGGCAACATGGTGGTGGATATCGGCGGCGGCACCACGGAAATCGCCGTCATTTCCTTAGGCGGCATCGTGGTGCAGGATTCCGTCCGCGTGGCCGGAGACGTATTCACGGCGGACATCCAGAACTACCTGCGCCAGCAGCACGTCATCAAGGTGGGTGAAACCACGGCGGAAAAAATCAAGATTGCCGTAGGCGCGGTTATCCCGCAGCTGGACGAAGAACCGGAACCCTTCCTGGTGCGCGGTCCCAACCTGATGACCGGCCACCCGGTAGAGGCCCTCATCCCCTACCAGGAAATGGCCCACTGCCTGGACAAGTCCATCGCCCGGCTGGAGACCTCCATCCAGCAGGTCCTGGAACAGACTCCGCCGGAGCTGTACTCGGACATTGTGGAAAACGGCATCTTCCTCAGCGGCGGCGGCGCCCTGCTCCGCGGTCTGGACAAACGCCTCTCGGAAAAGATGAACATCCAGTTCCATGTGGCGGAGGATCCGCTCCGCGCCGTGGCCCGCGGCACCTGCATCGCCCTTAAAAATACGGAGAACTACTCTTTCCTCATGCGCTAAGCCATGAAGCAAAGGCTGGCATCCGGTTGGCTCAATCTCGCGGTCTTCCTTGTTCTGGAGATCGCGTCATTGCATATGCTCACCCACAACGGAGAAATGCAGAAGGCCTGGCTGGCCCGTGGCTCGCACTGGGTCATGGGCACCGTCTGGGGCGCCAGCCAGACAGTGCACGCTTACTTCTCCCTCTCCACCGTCAACAAGCAGCTGGCCCAGGAGAACTTCGCATTACAGGAGCAGCTGCTTCAGGCACAGGAAAAGCTGCGGCAGCTGCGGGTCGATTCCCTCCAGCTTGTTCCGCGCCCCGGATTCAGCCTCACGGCAGCGGAAGTCACCAAAATCAGCCGGAACAAGCAGCATAACTACCTTATCCTGAACCGCGGGTATGAGGACGGCGTCCAGGAAAAGTCCGGCATCATCTCCCACAACGGCGTAGTGGGCATTATAGACGCCGTGAGCGCGCACTATTCCTTTGCCTTCTCTTTCCAGAACAGCGACATTTCCATCAGCGCCCGGCTGGGAACGGAAGGCCAAAGCGGCCTGCTGGTATGGGACGGCATCCATGCCAACGGCGGCATTCTCAAGGAGATTCCGCTTCAGCAGCAATACCAGCCCGGAGACACCGTGTACACCAGCGGTCACTCCCTGCTTTTCCCGCCGGACATTCCGCTGGGCATTGCCGGCGCCTCCAAGATTGTGAACGGCGCCACCAGCGAAATTGAAGTGCGCCTGTTCCAGGACTTCAGCGCCGTCCGTTTTGTGACCATCGTCCACAACAACGCTTTTGAAGAAATAGAAGAATTTGAGCCATGAGAAATACCGGTTTTTGGGTAGCCTACTTCCTGCTTCTGGTGGCACAAATCCTCCTGAGCAACTATTTCCGCTTCACGCCCTACGTGACGCTCAGCATCCTGCCGGTGATGGTGCTGTGCATCACCACCCGCATCAAGGCGCCGGCCTGCATGCTCATAGCCTTTCTCACCGGCCTCGCCGTGGACTGGCTGTCAGAAGGCCTGCTGGGCCTCAACGCCCTGTCACTGGTGCCGGTAGCGCTGGTCCGGGAGCCTGTCATCCGGATAGTGTTCGGCGAAGGGCTGTTTGCCCGCGGAGAAGACTTCACCCTGAAAGGGCACGGCCTTCCCAAGGTTTTCCTGGCCATGATTCTGCTGCAGGCGCTGTTCCTGCTGGTCTATATATGGGCCGACGGTGCCGGCTTGCGTCCTTTGTGGTTTGAGTTTGCGCGCTTCTTTGCTTCCCTGCCGGCAGGCGTGCTCATATCGGCCCTTACCCTTAACGTGCTGGCGGCAGACGCACACCGATGACAGGCAACGTGCGTCATATTCGCCTGCTCGTTGGCCTGGGAGCAGCCGTTCTGCTGCTTCTGGGCTCCATTTTTTCCATCCAGATCCTGGACGACCGCTACAAACAGGATGCGGACCGCAACTCCACCGTCTATGAGACCATCTACCCCACCCGGGGCGCCATCTTCGACCGCAACGGAGCCGTCCTGGTGGGCAACCGGGTGGCCTACGACATCCTGGTGAGCCCCCGCGAAGTAAAAGCCTTTGACACGCTGGCCCTTTCGGCGGCCCTGGACGTAACGCCGGAATTTATCTGGAGCAAACTGGACGAATACCACCGCAAACGCGCCTCCATCGGCTTCCAGGCCGTGACAATGCTGCGCATGGTGCCCGCCGAGACCTACATGCGTTTCAACGAGGTGAAATACAAATTCCCCGGCTTCCGCGGGCAGGCGCGCAGCATGCGTGAATACCCCGTAAACGCCGGCGGCAACCTGCTGGGCTATGTGTCGGAGGTGAACCAGCAGTACATGGAACGGCATCCCGGCGAATACCGGAGCGGAGACTACGCCGGCATGACAGGCATCGAGGCCGCCCGGGAAACAGACCTGCGCGGAGAGAAAGGCTACCACATCTACCTCCGCAACGCCCGCAACCAGATTGAGCAGCCGTTCAAGGACGGGACGATGGACAAGGAAGCCGTTCCCGGCAAGAACATCACCACCACCATCGATGCGCAGCTCCAGCAATACGGGCAGGAGCTCATGGCCGGCAAGGTGGGCTCGGTAGTGGCCATTGAACCGTCCACGGGAGAAATCCTGGCCCTGGTGTCTTCTCCGGGCATCGACGTGGAGCAGCTCTCCGACATTGGCAGGCATTACAACGAGATTGTCAAAAACCCCTACAAGCCCATGTACAACCGCGCCGTGCAGGCGTCTTACCCGCCAGGCTCGGTGTTCAAGCTGGTGAATGCGCTGATAGGCATGGAAGAAGGCGTGCTGCGGCCGGAAATGCGTTACCCCTGCTCGCATGGGTACTACTACGGCGCCGGGCATAAACTGGGCTGCCACGGCCACCGCTCGCCCATCGACATGGACGAGAGCATCATGATGTCCTGCAACGCCTACTATTGCTATGTTCTCAAGAACATTGTCGATAACCGCAAATACGACTCGCCGGCGGACGGCCTGGACCATTGGAACGCGTATGTGAAGAGTTTCGGTTTCGGGCGCAAGCTGGGGAGCGATTTCCCGGCGGAACTCTCCGGCAGCATACCCTCCTCGCGCACCTACAACCGGGCCTATGGCCGCGGACGCTGGAACTCCACCACGGTGATTTCCCTTTCCATCGGCCAGGGCGAAATCCTGGCTACCCCGATGCACCTGGCAAATCTGTGCGCCACCATCGCCAACCGGGGACATTATTATATTCCGCACATTATCAAGGCGTCGGAGGGCGTGGAGATAGACCCGCGTTTTTATGAGCCGCAATATACCCTGGTGGACACCACGCACTTTCCCAAGGTGATCCGGGGCATGTGGCTGGCCGTAAATGCACCTGCCGGAGCCGGCGGAACGGCCCGGGTGGCCCATGTGGATTCGTTGGACATCTGCGGCAAAACCGGGACGGCACAGAACCCGCGCGGCGCCGACAACTCCGTGTTCATCTGCTTTGCGCCCAAGGACAAGCCCAGGATTGCCCTGGCGGCGTATGTGGAGAACGGCGGTTTTGGGGCGGCATACGCTGCGCCCATCGCTTCGCTCATGGCGGAGATGTACTTGAAAGGCAAGACTTCCCGGCCGGAACTGGAGGAACGGATGATGCAGGCCAATTTGATGGACCGCGTAAAACATGACTGAGCGACAGGCGCATACCCGACAGTCCGTGGACTGGTGGCTCATCGGCACGTATCTGGTGCTGGTGGTCATTGGCTGGCTCAACATTTATGCCGCCACGCACAGCTCGGAGCCGGGGTCGCTCATCTCCTGGAGTTCGCGTGCCGGCAAGCAGTTTGTGTGGATTCTTACTTCCCTGGGGCTTGCCGGCCTTATCCTGTACATAATTCCGCCCCGGCTCTGGGAAAGCACCTGCATCCCCTTTTATGTCATGGTGCTGGGCTTGCTGGTGCTGGTCATTTTTGTATCGTCCGACGTGAAAGGCTCCCATTCGTGGTTTAACCTGGGGCCCATCCGCTTCCAGCCGGCGGAGATTTCCAAGATTTCCACGTCACTGCTGCTGGCCTATGCCATGAGCCAGCAGAACTTCCGCATTACGCGCTGGAAGGACTTCTGGACGGCGGCGCTCATCATCGGCGTGCCCATGCTGGTGATTGTGGGCGAGAGCGAAACCGGCAGCGCGCTGGTGTATGCCGGGTTCATTTTTGTGCTGTACCGGGAAGGGCTTTCCGGCTGGTGGCTGGGCACTATCGGCCTGATTATCATGTTGTTTGTGGGGACACTGAAATGGAGCGCGTATTGGTCGGTGATGTTCATGACCACCATGCTTCTGCTGTGCAATGCCTATATGGGGCCCAAACAGCGGCGCAAGGGATGGCTCCTGTACGGCAGCCTTTTTGTGGGCGTGATAGGGGCGTTTCCCTTTGTGCTGCGCTTCTTCTGCGAACGGGTGCAGGCGCATATGGACTTCCTGTCCTCCCGCGTGTGGGTGCCATCGGCCCATGAAAACTATCATTATTTCTGGAGTTTCCTGCTGGATGTGAATCCGCTGTGGATACTGCTGGGGATGGGGGCGGTGGCGCTGCCGCTGCTGGGGGTCAAGGCGTGGAACGGGAAAGACCGCTTCCTGGCTATTTCGCTGGGGGTCTGGATGGCCGGCGTAGCGCTGATTTTCTCCACGGACTATATTTTCCAGCACGTGCTGCAGCCGCACCAGCGGAGCCGCATAGAGGTACTGCTGGGGCTCAAGGAGGACCCTGCCGGCGTAGGGTACAACGTAATGCAGTCCAAGATTGCCATTGGCTCCGGCGGCTTCTTTGGGAAGGGCTACCTGCAGGGGACGCAGACCACGTTTGGTTTTGTGCCGGAACAGGCCACGGACTTCATTTTCTGCACCGTGGGTGAGGAATGGGGTTTTCTGGGCTGCCTGGTGGTGATTGGCCTCTATACGTTTTTGATTGCCCGCCTGGTGTTGGACGCAGAAAGCTGCCGGGGCAAGTTTACGCGCATTTACGGCTACTGCGTGGCGGCGTGCGTATTCATGCACCTGTTCATCAATGTGGGCATGACCATAGGCCTGGTGCCCGTGATTGGCATTCCCCTGCCCCTGCTGTCCTACGGCGGCTCGTCGCTGTGGGGATTTACCATCCTAATTTTCATCTTTTTATCTTTGTATCGGGACGAGAAAAAATATTTTTAACATGAAGACTGTACTTATTACCGGAGCCAGCAGCGGCATGGGCTATGATGCCGCCCCGGCGCTGGCCAAGTTGGGCTATAAGGTATTTGCCGCCGCCCGGCGGGTGGAGCGGATGGAGCCGCTGAAAGCGTTTGGGGTTACCCCGGTGGCATTAGATGTGACGTCCGAGGAGTCCATAGATGCGTGCCTGGCGGTTGTCGGGCCGGTGGACGTGCTGGTAAACTGCGCCGGCTATGGTTCTTTCGGGCCCATCGAAACCGTGTCTTTGGAGGAGGGGCGCCGGCAAATGGAGGTAAATCTCTTTGGGCTGGCGGCCCTGTGCAAGAAGGTGCTGCCGGGGATGCGTTCCCGTGGCGAGGGACGGATTGTGAACATCTCCTCCGTGTGCGGCCGGGCCTGCCTGTATTTTGGCGGCTGGTACAATGTGTCCAAATATGCCGTGGAGGCGTTTTCCGATGCGCTCCGCATTGAGATGGCGCCGTTTGGCGTGAAGGTGGTGCTCATCGAACCGGGTGCTACCCGGACCGCCTGGGGCGCCATTACAGCCGACCATCTGGAAGAGTGTACCCGGGGGACGGTGTACGAAGCGCCGGCAGCTGCGGAAGCCGGGATGGTGCGCAAAACCTTTGGCGGAACCCTGTTCTCCCACCCGTCTGTGGTGACGCGGGCCATCTGCCGGGCCGTCCGTTCCCGCCGGCCCCGTGCCCGCTACGTGGTGGCCGCCGGGTCCTGGACCATGGTGTTCTGGCACGCCGTCCTCCCTACCCGCTGGTGGGACGCCATTGTGCGCCAGCTGGGCTCCCCCCGCCTCGCCAAGCTGGTGGAGAGGCTGTAAGGGAGGGCGGTGGGGGTGCGGCCCGGAGGGGCGTCGTTGTGGGCAAGGTGGTGGCCCTGGGTGGGGTTGCGGCCCGGAGGGGCGCCGTTGCGGGCAAGGTGGTGACCCTGGGTGGGCAAGGTGGGATTTCGCGCCCACCACCTTGCCCGGCACTTCGGCCTCTCATCGGCCCTGGTGGCCATTCCCGCGGGCAAGGAAGTCCTCCTCGTTTCCCACCTTGCCCATCGACACGCTTATTTTCCCTCCTAAAATTTGCTTCTTGCCTGAGAAAAGCGTACTTTTGTCCTGTCAGAAAGAGCTTGGCCTAAAATTTTTTTGTGTATGAAAAAGATTTTGGAAGTTCTTTCGTATGGTCCGGGGGACATTCGATTCAGAACAGACTTTCATCCTCCCCTCAGTCCTGACGTCCTTCAGGAGGTCCTTATCGGGGCCATGCAATCCATGACCACAAAGCTGTGGGGCGGAGATGAGACCTCTGTCCTTGCCATGATTCGCATGTTGGCCGTGGCAGACCTTGCCCTGAGCGTGAATCGGAAGGAAATGGTTCGTTTCCTGGACGAGGAATCCAGAGCTGTCGCTCAGATTCACAAGGAGATTACGCAGGAACTGGTCCGTAAGGGGAAGATAACCCTCTTTCCGCCCAACATCCAACCATCGTCCATGAAAAGCTAAGATGGAGCGCGTTGCTGTCCGAACCTTGCCAGACGGGACTGTCGGCAAGGTTTACCCCTTTCATGTCTGTATCAGAGGACTTGAAATGGATGTCCTGTGCCGGGACGATGACGACTATGACGCCATGGTCAAAATCATCTGCGTGAGTGCACGCAGGCACAATGTCATCGTCATTATTTATGGTGTAGTCTCCAATCATAGCCATGTTGCCGTGCTGGCCGCGAAGGAAAGGGACGTGGACAAGTATGCGTATGACCTCAAAAAAGTCTATTCCATGTGGTTCCAGAGGCGGTATGGAGAGCGCCGGGTGCTGCATGGAGTGGAGGTGAAATGCCTGCCGCTGGATACAGACTGGTATGTGCGGAATGTACTGGCCTATATTCCCAGAAATGCCTTGGACAACGGCTGTAACGTACACGACTATCCATGGTCGGGATTTCGCGACATGTTTAAACGGGACAGGGGTGTTGGTCGGCCGGTCCGGCTTATGAGCAAGCGGGAACGGAAGGCGGTCATGCATACCGGAGATTCCCTGAAGGATGCTCCCTGGATGGTGGATGAAGACGGGCGGCTTGTCCCAGGCAGTTTCTGCGATACCACGTATCTGGAACAGGCCTTTGAGCAGGACCAGGCTTTCTTCCTGAAAACGGTTGGCGGCCTGAATGCCAGCCAAATGCAGTACCTGTTGGAGGAAAAGCCCTACACCTTTGAAAGGGACGAGGAATTTTTCAAACTGGCCCAAGAAACCTGTCTCCGCTGGTTTAACACGCCCATTTCGAACCTCAGTATGGACAAGAAAGTGCGAATTATCCCCTATCTGTATCGCACTAACAGGACCAGCGTACCCCAACTCGCGCGGGTCATGAGTCTCCCACGGGAGCAAGTCGCCCGCATGCTGGGGAAACTTAAGGCGGGCAAGGCTGGGACCTAAGGTGGGGTTGCGGCCCGGAGAGGCGCCGTTGTGGGCAAGGTGGTGACCTAAGGTGGGGTTGCGGCCCGGAGGGGCGCCGTTGCGGGCAAGGTGGTGACCCTGGGTGGGGTTGCGGCCCGGAGGGGCGCCATTGCGGGCAAGGTGGTGACCCTGGGTGGGCAAGGTGGGATTTCGCGACCACCACCTTGCCCGGCACTTCGGCCTCTCATCGGCCCTGGTGGCCATTCCCGCGGGCAAGGAAGTCCTCCTCGTTTCCCACCTTGCCCATTCTCCTGCCCCACCTTGCCCACTGGTACCCACCTCTTTACCCAATCAGGAACACCGCCGTGCCCGTTGAGAGCCACCACCTTGCCCACCCAGGGCCACCTCCTTGCCCACTCCCTTCTCCCAAATTTGCCACCTCCTTGCCCACTCCCTTCTCCCAAATTTGGGACTTCGGCAAAAAAACATTACCTTTGCATTCCCTCATCACGCCTTGGTGGTGGAATGGTAGACACGAGGGACTTAAAATCCCTTGGCCCGAAACGGCCGTATGGGTTCGATTCCCATCCGAGGCACCTTTTTAAAAATCCAACTTGCAGAATATGCGAGTTGGATTTTCACCATTCTAATGCGCGGAAAGGATGGACGACCGGGACGCTACCGGTTACGAGCGGCCTCCCATCCTCAAAAACGGGCCAAAACAAGGACGAGAAGGGAAAAATGCCGGTGTCATCCTCAAAAACGGGCCAATTTAAGGATGAGGGATTCCCAGCAGGAGATGCCCGGTCGGGGCCGGGCATGACGGAGAGAGGGCCAGGCATGACGGAGAGAGGGGCCGGGCATGAGGGAGAGGACCGGGCATGAGGGAGAGGACCGGGC
>DFFY01000094.1:1182-11054 GCA_002371115.1 Bacteroidales bacterium UBA3764 | reverse complement strand
GGCCGGGCATGACGGAGAGAGGGCCGGACATGACGGGGAGAGGGGCCGGGCATGGCGGGGAGGACCGGGCATGACGGAGAGAGGACCGGGCATGACGGAGAGGACGGCGCAAGGTGAGCCCTCGACTGCGCTCGGAATGACAAAGACAGGCCTGGATTATTCCTCCTTGGTGTTCAGGTAATAGATGATGCCCTTCTCCAGGTTGGAGAAGAAGCCCTGGGAGGAATAGGTGGCACCGGAGACGGCATCGACCTGCCGGGACAGCACCTTCTGGACAGGAAGGCCGTTCCAGAGCGTGGAAAGGCGCTCCATGACGGCGCCCCAATAGGCCGGCGTCTCGCTGTTGGGAAGTGCTTCAATCCTGGTCACGCGATCCTGCGCGTCCAGGTGAATCAGGAGCGGCGTGGGGCCCATATACCCCTCCTCCGCCTCCAGCGTACTGGTATTGATGGTAACACTCCCGTCCGGATGTCTGACGATGGGCGTAGTAGATGCAGCCGTAGAGAGCAGGACTGCCAAAACAAGAATCCATTTTTTCATAGCGATGCAAAGGTCGCAAAAAAATCCTTGTCTGGCAATCCCCATTTATGAGTATTCCCTACATGCGGGCCTTGCTGTCGGCGCCGGCACCGCTGCCGCGGTACTTGCTCTGGGCGGTGTTGAAGTTGTAGCGGATGGAGAGCTTGAGCTTTTGCGTATCCATGACATTGGTTTGCAGGATGGTGTGCGAGCCAAAGTCCGCCAGCGCCTCAAGGCCAAGCTGTAAGAAGTAGATTCTTACTGCTGAATCTTCATCAAATCTACCAACTGCAAAAAGTACGCATTGGACCAGATGGAGAGTTCTTCCTGACGCGAGCCGTCTATGAACGGAAGCACATCTTGCTTAACAAGGTCGGGATTGGTTGAGGAAAGCCGCTCTCTCAGTAAAGCCAAGAAGGCCTCCAGGCTCACCTCCTCCCCGCTAAACTCCTTGATCCGCGCTTGCAAGTGCCTGAAATCCAGCGGAACCTGATTCCGCACATACCACTCGAAGTCAAACCAGTCACGTCCCTTTACCCGCCGCTGCCATGCCCTGTAAACCAGCGCATGCATCTTGCCGGCAAAGAGGTCCGGCAAGGTAAAACAACGGACCATAAAAGAGTAGGGCTGGAGAAGCAGTTTTTGCTCGGTATCAAACATCAGCGGCGGATCCGTATCCAATTCTATCTTCAACTTGACCATCTTCTTTGTCTGGAATTTGATGTCGTACGCCTCCGTATTCTCCTTCAAAAATGCAGACTCTACCCGTCCAAAGATTTTCTTTGCCTTCTTTGTGATGGTCACATCAAAGCCGGCGAGCTTGAATTCCTCCCTGATGGCATCGAAGTAATTTTCCAAATGGATGTCATCCCGTTTTTCCGTAAGCGAGAAGTCCATGTCCTCCGACCACCTGGGCAGGCCGTGGAACAATCTCAGGCACGTACCGCCATAAAAGGCAGCATGATCAAAAAAACCACCGCGACGAAGTCCGGCCAATGTGATTTTCTGGCAAACCTCCTGCTCTGCATTCGGCGTAGCCGTACCGCCGCCAGCAGGCTTATACTCGGCTAACATGGATTCGTAAATGGTCATTAGCGGATGAGCTTGATAAGGTTCGTAAATACTTGTACCTTGCGGCCTGCCTCCCTGCATTCCCGGATTACTTTACCGTCAAAATGCTGGAACTGCTCCATATCCAGCCGCATGTCCTCCTCCAGGTATGTTGCCAACGCCCTCACGGACTGGTGCGGCACAAATCGGTCATGGAGAATGGTGTCACAGAGGGCTTTCTCCGGGCTTGCCATCAGAAAACGGGCTCCACCTTCCTCCACACTGCTTACGCCCACCGGGAAATAGGCCGACGACACCTGCACATAGCTGAATAGTCCCAAAGGGGTCTTGAAAGAACGGGAACGCTTGGTGGTAACGGAAGTCATCACGAAAACACGCTCCGGGATGAGTCCATAGTACCTGAGCGCCCATTGGAGCGAGACATAAGAAGGTCCGTACAAATGGTTGGCGCATAAGCAGGCATGGGTTTCTCTCCCGGTCAGTTCCTTGTTGACCACGAAAAGATTCCGCTTCAAGCGAATGAGCGCACCTTCTCGTTCCAAGGCCTGAATCTTCTTCTCCGGCGAAGATAGGTTCGCGAAACACGACCTGAGCTCTGCCCCGGAAACAGGAACACCGGCAAACTGTATTAATGGATTCTGCTTTAGCATGCCTCAACTATAATTTGCCGCAAATATATAAAAATTTGCACAGATAAGGAAATTATTCTTCCATTTCTGTGCAAATTTTAACAGTTAAGATCAGTGCCGAATGGAGCTTCTTGGAGAGCTTGAGGCCGGTCCGTGCACTGCCAAAACAAACAATCTGTTTAAAGGATTCTGGCACCATCAAGGATAATCTGGTAGTTTTTATATATATGCAGGATGAAGGAAATCCATGCCATATTGTTCCTCTCGGGGGCAGAGGCATTTGCCCAGGACGCAAGACAGCTCATAGAAGAGAATCCGCTGCGAGCCGCAGGAGCGCTTCACGCCTATGAGCCGCTTGACACCCTCTTTTCTGCAGCGCCTAAGGGCTACGAGCCTTTCTACATCAGTCATTTTGGACGACATGGAAGCCGGTATCACTCTTCCGAGAAGAAGTTTTCCGTCATTGAGACGCTGAAAGCCTATAAGGGAAAAGGCTTGCTCACGCCCGAGGTGGATCCGGCTTCACCTTTTCCCAGCAACTTAAAATCCCAGGTCCCCTCCAAAGAAAGGCGCTCCTGGGCAAAAAGCCCGGAACAAAAAAGTAACAGGCCGAGAAGGAGACTTGAATACTTCATTGCACTACTTGGGCAGGCCAAAGACCGTTGACAGTTCTGTCATCTGGGCATCGGACATGCCCTCCGGTTCAAAGCCCATGTTACGGGCCGATATGTAAATCTGGGCGGCTTTGTTCAGGACATCCACCTGGTCAAAGGCGCTCATGATGTCTGTGTCCACGGCAAAGACGCCGTGCTTTTCCCACATCACAACGTCGTAGTCCTCGTCAATTGCCCTGATAGTGGCATCGGCCAGTTCTACGCTGGAGGGAAGCATGTAGGGAACCATGCCTAAGCCTCTGGGGCAGAAGGCTTTGGTTTCCGGAATCATGGACCAGAGCATCCTGGTGGCGGCATCTTTCTCCATCCACTTCCTGCTGTGCGTAAGGGCCACCAGCTCGATGGGATGGGTGTGAAGGCTGGCACGGTACGGGGAGCCCTTGGCCAGCAGGTAGTTGTGAACACTCAGGTGGGAAGGCAGTTCGGAGGTTGGCGCTACCGGAGCATCGGCCACAATCTCATAGTGCGCGCAGTCCGGGAGGATGCGGATGATGGAGCCGCTCCCCATGGGCTCCCGTGCCAGGTCCCGCATGCGTTTCTGCGTGCCTTTGCAGTAGAACCAGCGGCCTTCAAGATGAGGAAGGGTTGTTCCGATGGCCTTCGGCTCACTGATGGCCGGCATGGCACGCATTGCATTGTCCACCCATTCCGTGATGTTGATGGTGATATTCCCGCCGTTTCGCTCCGCCCATCCCTTTGTCCAAAGGTATCCGGCCACTTCCGCCACTTTGTCAATTTCGGCCTTGAGGGCCGGTCTGTTATCCAATATACTCATAATTAGTCATTCCATGCAGGTATAGGCTCTCAAACCCTTCGTCGCTTCGCTCCTCGTCCCTCCCACGCCTGCGGCGCGGGCCCCTCCCGTTCACATGGCCACGGGCGGCCATGGGTTTGAGAACCTACACCTGCATTCCATTACTACAATAATTGAGGTAAAAATGTACTGATTATCAAAACAATAATTCCCGAAACAAGTACCGCAACGGTCTTGCGGGAAACGCCTTTCCATTCCTTGAGGATGATGCCCCAGACGTTGCTGAACACGACGTTCAGGCTCATGAGGATGCACCAGCTGAAGGTGATGAGGACGGGGTAATCCGTGAGGAAGCCCTTGCCCAGGGACAGGCCGAAAAACTGGCTGTACCACAGCAGGCCCGCCAGGCAGCAGAACACCAGGTTGTTGCCCCAGAGGGCCTTCTGCGAGTAGTCGCCCCAGGTTTTATTTTTTCCGTTCTGACAGAAGCAATAGCAGGCATTGGTGAGGAAGCCGCCGAAGGTTACCAGCATGGTAGCCGGCAAAGTCTGGAAAATGGGCTTGGTGCCCTCTATGAACAGGTTCTGGCCAAAACTGAGGCCGATATTGAAGCATGCACTCATAAAGCCTGCCAATACCGCCACAAAGAGGCCTTTTCCAAAGTTGAAATCCTTCACGGCCTTCTTCTTTTCCTCCTCCGGCAGTGCCGCGCTCTTCATGGCCCCGGCAACACCGATGATGGCAATGCCGGCAAGCGTTACAACAACGCCAATGATAACCGAGGTGGTAAGGTCCGCCGCATGACCGGTGAAAACCGGGCCCAGGATGGCGCCCAATGCCGAACAGGTGCCCAGCGCGATGCTCTGTCCAAGGGCTACGCCGAGATAACGCATGCTGAGGCCGAAGGTGAGGCCGCCGATGCCCCAAAGCACGCCAAACAGGATGGTAAGCCACGTGGACTTGGGATTGGCCTGCATCAGGGCCAGCAAGTCCGAAAAACTGCCGCCGGTGCCGCTCAAAGACAGCAAAGTTCCGCAAAGCGGAAACAGCAGCCAGGCAAAAACGCCCTGCACAACCCAGTAGCTCTCCCAGCTCCAAGACTTGATTTTGTTGATGGGAACGTAGCTACTGGACTGACAGAACGCGCCTAAGGCGATAATAACTAAACCAACTACTAACTTCATCTCTTGGATGTTACTTCTTCTTCATATTGTTCAATGCAGGCAATATAGTCCTCGCCTACCGGAACGCCGTTCTTGTAATTGAAGTAGTCGAAGACGGCGCCAAAGGGCAAGGTCTTGGCCTCTTCCAGGAGGGCGAGGCGCTGGAAGCCCTGGCCTGCGGCCTCATATTCGCGAAGCTTGGCAAGGGGCTCCAGAAGGGCGCTCAGGATGCATTTCTGCGTAGCGCGGGTGCCGATGATATAGGCGCCGATGCGGTTGATGCTGGCGTCGAAGTAATCCAGGCCCACGTGGGCGCGGTGGAGTCCATCGGCCCTTACCAGCTCCTTGAAAAGGTCCTGCGTCTGGTCGTTCATGATGGTCACGTGGTCGGAGTCCCAGCGGACGGGGCGGCTCACATGGAGCATGAGTTCCGGGACGTACAGCAGCAGGGAGGCCACTTTATCGGCCACATTTTCCGTCTGCTCATAATGGCCCGTATCCAGGGTGTACATCACCTTGCGGGTGGCGCAGTAGCCCTCGTAGAAGTCCATGGAACCCACGGTGTAGCTCTCCAGGCCGATGCCGAAGAGTTTGGCTTCCACGCAGCTCTTCATGCCGGGAAGGTCCTCGGCAAGGATTTCATCCAGGGCCGATGCAAGTAGCTCGCGGTAGTATTTGCGGTTCACGGTGAGGTCCTTGGAACCGTCGTGCACCCAGATGTTCATGATGCAGGGGTCTCCCTGGGCCTTGCCCATGGCGTCCGCAATGCGGCGGCAGCGCTTGGTGTGCTCGATCCAGAATTCGCGGATGGCTTTGTCGGGACTACTCAGGCTCAGGTCCCCGCTCTTGGGATGGGAGAAGGACGTGGAGTTGAAATCCAGCTTGAAGTTGTTCTCTTTGGCCCACTGAATCCAGCTCTGGAAGTGCTCTACGCCAACCTCGTCACGGTCCACGAACTTGCCGCCGAAGTCGCCGTAAATCTCATGGAGGTTCACGCGGTGATTGCCGGCCAGCAGGGTTTTCACAAACTCCAGGTCCTGGCGTACCTCGTCAATGTTCCGCGCGCGGCCGGGATAGTTGCCGGTGGTCTGGATGCCGCCGGAAAGAGCCTCGTTGCGCTCGAAACCCACCACGTCGTCGGTCTGCCAGCAGTGAAGGGATATCTGCTGCTTCTCAAGCTCTGCAACAGCTTTGTCGGTGTCCACGCCAAGGGCGGCATAGCGCTCCTTAGCTATCGCGTAGGATTGAAGGATTTGGGATTCTTTCATTTTTATGTTATTTAAGATTTCTCGACTTCGCTCGAAATGACAGCAGGGGTATAAGTCTTCATTTTAAAGGCGTCGGCAATCATGCGGCGCATCTCCCAGCGGTCTTTGACAATGCCTGCAGCCTTGGCCTGCATCATGATATTGCCGATGGCGGTAGCTTCGGTGGGGCCTGCCACAACGGGGATGCCAATCGCATCGGCCGTCCACTGGTTCAGGAGCTCATTGGCACTGCCGCCGCCGATGATGTGAAGCTTCTCTATCTTGAAGGGAGCAAAGCCCTGGAGCATGTCCAACACCTCCTTGTAACGGTCGGCAAGGGAATGGTAGATGCAGGAGACGATTTGGGCGTCACTAAGATTCTTCACTTCGTTCAGAATGACATCTTCGTTCAGAATGACACCTTTGTTCAAAATGACACCTTTGTCATCCTGAGCGGAGCGAAGGATCTCCTCCACCATGTTGTCAGGGTTGGCAAAACGCGGATCATCCGGGTTGATGCGGCCCGGGAAAGCGGCTTCCGCCTGCGCCATGGCCACGAGTTCCGGGTAGCTGTAGTCCTTGCCTTCTGCCTTCCAGACCTTGCGGCACTGCTCCAGGAGCCACATGCCGGTGATGTTCTTCAAAAAGCGCGTAGTCCCTTCAATGCCCCCTTCATTGGTGAAGTTCAGCCGGGCCGATTCCGCATTAATGATAGGCGCCGGCACCTCGATGCCCATCAGGCTCCAGGTGCCGCTGCTCAAATAGGCAAAACGCTCATCGGCCGCAGGCACGGCGGCGATGGCCGACGCTGTGTCATGACCGGCGACGGCAATGACCGGAACGCCCCTGTACTCCCCTACCTTGGTGCCAGGCTGGACGATGGGAAGCAGGTAGTCGGTCCGGATGCCCAGCTCCTCTATCAGCGGCTTGTTGAACTGCCGGGAAGCCTGGTCCATCATGCCGGAAGTAGAGGCGTCCGTGTACTCGCAAACTTTGTTTCCTGTCAGAAGATACGACAGCAAATCCGGCATGAACAGGATGCTGTCTGCCGCCGCCAGGGCCGGGTCGCCGGCCCGGGTTTGCGCATACAGCTGGAATACGGTATTAAAATTCATGATCTGGATGCCCGTGCGGGCATAGAGCTGCTCCCGCGGGATCCGCGCAAAAACCTGCTCCGGGACGCCCACGGTATAAGGGTCCCGGTAACAGCGCGGAAGGCCCAGCAGGGAGCCATCGGCCCCGATGCAGCCAAAGTCCACGCCCCAGGTGTCTATGCCAATGGAACTCAGCCGGATGCCCTTGGCTTCCAGCGCATCCAGGCAGGCCACAAAATGCCGATGCATGGCCCGGACATCCCAGTACAGGCAGCCTTCCCGTTCCACCATCTCCGAGGGGAAACGATAGACCTCCTCCATCTGGAAGGAAGCGCCTTCAAAGGTGGCGAGAACTGCGCGGCCGCTTGTTGCGCCGCAGTCAAAAGCCAGGAAACGATGCGTAACGGTCATGTGCTAAAAAATGTAGTTGCGGCAAATATAGCGCTTTTCATAGGGGAAGGCACTTTGAAAAACGCCTAAAAACTTCGTTTTTTGATATTTATTCCGCATCTTTGCATAAATATAGCCGTCATGAAGGACATCCACCTGAAATACCTGGCCGTGAATCCGCTGGACCTGCAATGGGGAATCGCCGTTCATTCGGTAGGGTGCCAGCATATCGGAGCCGGAGAGCCCTACCCGCCGCCCAATCATCCCTCCCGATATCTTTTCTCCGAAGAAAGGGGGCGGATACTCAATGAATACCAGTTGCTGTACATCTCCCAAGGAAGCGGGCGCTTCCGTTCCGCCTCCACCGGCCGCTGGCTTCCTGTCCATGCGGGCAACCTGTTCCTGCTGCACCCGGGCGAATGGCATTCCTACCGGCCGGACCCGGAGACCGGTTGGAAAGAGTACTGGATAGGCTTTGACGGTCCCGTCATCGACTCCCGTATCCAAAACGGTTTCTTCACCAAGGACAAACCCGTCCTGCACGCCGGACTCCGCAGCGACATCATCGACCTGTACGAGCAGGCCATTCAGGTGGCGACGGAACAGAAATCAGGCTTCCAGCCCCTGCTGGGCAGCCTGGTTGTCCATCTGCTGGGGCTTGCCTACTACTATGACCGGCAGGAAATCTTCTCCGACGTGGACGGCCTGATCAACCGCGCCAAGATTCTCATTGCCCAGGAATACCGCACCATCGGCCCGGAAGAAGTGGCCGCACGCCTTTGCGTGGGGTATTCCAATTTCCGGAAAATCTTTAAGGAATATACGGGTTTTTCCCCGGCAAAATATATCCAGGAATACCGGATGAACAAGGTCAGGGAAGCCCTGACAAACAGTACGCAACCTGTCAAGCAGATTGCGTACGAAATGGGGTATGACAATTACGACTACTTCTTCACCGCCTTCCGGCGCAGCGTGGGCATGACGCCCACGGACTACCGGAAACTGACCATATGTAAGCACTGCCAGTTCTTACCGATATAGTCGACCATGAAATCCAGGGCTTCCTGCTTGCCGTTTAGTCTGTTCTTTTCTATTGATTATTTCCTTTACTGCTGTTGCAGATACGCTGCCACCCGTTTGGCTACGTTGGCCTTGATGTTGCAATAGAAGAGCGCGTAATCCTCGCCGTGGCGGCCATCCGGTCCAAAGAACGCATGAGCCACCGCCGCCTTATCTTCCGACATCGGCTCGCCCTTGGCATGCGTCACCACCACGCCGCGGTCCGGGAACACCTGCGCGTCCGCGCCCACGTCCCCCACCTTCACCTCGCCGGTTTTCTCGTCCAGGTAAAGCGAGCCCAGGTTCATGCTGGCCGGAGCGTAGGTGCCGTCCAGCTTCCAGTTCAGCGGGTTGATACTCATGGAACCCGGCTGCAGCACGCAGGTATGGGCATTTACCTCCCGGTTCTTGGGACCTTCGGTGTTCCAGGTGACGATGACGCCCGTATCGCACTCGCCCGTCGCGAACTTCATGTGCGGATAAGCCTCGAATTCAGCCTTGGTGAAAGCATAGCCGATAGGATAGGCGGCAATCATGCGCTTGTAGTAATCCGGATGCTCCGCGAAGTACTTTTTCAGCACCATCTTCACAATGGCCGAGCCCTGGCTGTGCCCGGCGATGATGAACGGGCGGCCTCCGTTGTAATGCGCAAAGTAGTAGTCCAGCGCCGCCACAATGTCGGTATAAGGCGTGCCTTCCAGGGAAGCGTCGAAGATACCGTCCCGCTTCCACACCTCGCCGGCGTAGCGCAGGCCCACCTGACGGTAGAACGGCATGAACACGTTGGTGGAATCTGCAAACGCGGTTGCATGCAGAAGGTATTCATCCTTGGCGCCTTCCAGCATTTCCGCATTGTCCATGTCCGCATAATCGGGAGCGCCCTCCGCCATGCTGCCCAAGATGTACTCGGTTGCATAGACATAAAACGTGTCGAATTCCTTGGTGATTTGAGGAATCTTGCACCAGTTGGCCTTGTTGGAATAATCGAGAGGCATATTCTTGTTCATATTTGTTTGGGTTAGTTCAACTTCTTTCCGCAATAATACACATCTTCGGGCAGGTTGTGGCTGAAG
The DNA here is from genome assembly GCA_002371115.1 of Bacteroidales bacterium UBA3764. Taxonomy (GTDB): domain Bacteria; phylum Bacteroidota; class Bacteroidia; order Bacteroidales; family UBA932; genus Cryptobacteroides. The sequence continues at coordinate 1,381 of DFFY01000094.1, read as the reverse complement.
CCCTCGTGCGGCTCCGCAAGGAGGTCCTTTTCAAACACCAGGAAGTCCGCGTCCTTGCCGGGGGTGATGGAGCCCTTGGCGGCCTCCACGCCCAGCTGCCTGGCGCCGTTGATGGTGTAGCCCAGGAGCATTTCTTCAATGCCCATTCTCTGGTCTTCCGGAGGGAGTGCCGCACCTCTGGTAAAGGCGGGAGCATTGG
>DFFY01000094.1:0-1069 GCA_002371115.1 Bacteroidales bacterium UBA3764 | reverse complement strand
CAGATAGGGATTCCAGACCTCGAAATTGAAAACTACGTTGTCGCTGGACCAGGTCACAAGGGCGCCGCTGTCCCACAGCGTCTTGCAGCGGAACAGCTTGCGGGCACGCTCCTCACCCAGCCAGGTCCCCCATACCCTGTAGTCACCGGCGTGCCACCAGGGCGTGTAGTTGGCAATGACGCCCAGTTTTGCAAAACGGTCAAGGTCCGTATCGTCCTGGACTTCCAGGTGGGCGCAGGTGACCTTCATGACAAACTTGTCGCCCAGCTCCTTCCGGGCCAGTTCCACGGCATCCAGCGCCACGCGGGAGGCGGCAGAGCCTACGGTGTGCATGTGAAGGTCCAGGCCTTCCGCATTGAGCTTGACCATCAGGGCGGCAAGGTCCTCCTTGTTGAATGCGGTGGCGCCCTTCTCCGGGACATCCACATAAGGGGTTACCAGCGCGGCGGTATGGATTTTCTGGGTGCCATCCATGAAGATTTTCATGGTGTGTACCTTGAGGTGCTCCGTGTTGTATTCTTCCCGGAAACGCTTGAGTTCCTTGAGGCCTTCCTCCGCCTGCCAGTTGGCGGCAATCACATAGCAGCTGTCCACGTAAACGGGCAGTTTCCCCTGCTTGTCCAAGGCGCAGAGGCGCTGAATAACCCGCTCATGGAACTCGGGGAAGCCGGGAATGCCAGCGTCAAACACGGCCGTAACGCCGTGCTTCACGGAAAAGTCTGTCCAGGACTGGAGGGCAGCGTCAATCTGCTCGTCGCTCAAGTCCATGGAACCGTCAAGGACGATGCGCGTCTCTGCGGAGCCTTCGATGACATAGCCGGTCAGCTTGCCATCCTTGCGCTCATACACGCTGAGTCCGGGAACGGGGTCCGGCGTTTCGTCGGTGATGCCGTGGCGCTTGAGCACCCGGGAGTTCACCCACACACTGTGGAACTCCGCTTCCTGAATCTGAAGTTCGGCGTCCGGGCAGATGGCGTCAAGGTCTTCTTTGGTGAGCAGCTCACCATTCAGGCACTTTTTCTCCAGGATAAACCGATAGCACTTCCGGCCGGGATGCTTGCCGATATAG
>DFFY01000064.1 GCA_002371115.1 Bacteroidales bacterium UBA3764 | reverse complement strand
TGAAACTCCCCTCCGCTTACTCGACCGTATCATGAAGAAATCCGTTTTACTGGCGGCCCTGTTGGCCGTCGTCATGCAACCTTTGAAGGCCGACGAAGGCATGTGGCTCCCGGTCCTTATCTCCCAGCGCATAGAAGACATGCAGGCCAAGGGCTTCAAACTCAGCGCGGAAGATATCTACAGCGTAAACCAGGCCAGCCTGAAAGACGCCGTAGTGCTCTTTGGCAGCGGCTGCACCGGCGAACTGGTGAGTGACCAGGGCCTACTGTTCACCAACCACCACTGCGGCTACAGCTACATCCAGAAGCACTCATCCGTGGAGCACGACTACCTCAAAGACGGTTTCTGGGCCCTCAGCCGCAGCCAGGAACTGCCCAATCCCGGGCTCACCGTGCGTTTCCTGGAGCGCATGGAAGACGTGACCGCCCAGGTGCTCAAGGGCTACAAGCCGGGCAAAATGGACGAGCAGGACCGCGCCAAAATCGTCAGGAAAAACAGCGAGAAGCTCAAGGAACAGGCTGTGAAGGACGGTCATGGCCTCAAAGCCAGCGTGGAGGCCCTTTACTATGGCAATCAGTACTTCCTCTTCGTGTTCCGCGAATATACGGACGTACGCCTGGTGGGTGCTCCGCCGTCTTCCATCGGCAAGTTCGGCGGTGAAACGGACAACTGGATGTGGCCCCGCCATACCGGCGATTTCTCCATCTTCCGCATCTACGCCGGCAAGGACAACCTGCCCGCCGAATACAGCGGGGACAATGTGCCCTACGTGCCCAAAAAGTCCCTGAAAATCTCCCGCGCAGGGGTAAAGGAAGGGGATTTCACCTTTGTCTATGGCTGCCCGGGCAGTACGCAGGAATACGTGCATTCGGAGGCGGTGAAATACATTGCCGAGGTGTCGGACCCGCAGAAAATCGCCCTTCGTACCACCCGGCTGCAAATCATGAAAAAGTACATGAACCAGAGCCAGGCCGTGCGCATCCAGTATTCCAGCAAATACGCGGGCGTGGCCAATGCCTGGAAAAAGTGGCAGGGGGAGGAGAAAGGCCTCAGGAAAATGAAAACCGTGGCCGCCAAGCAGGCCTACGAAGCCCGCTTCCGCGAATGGGCCCGCGGCACCGAGTACCAGGACCTGCTGGACAAGCTGGCCTATGTCTATGAGGAGCGCAACGCCCTGTATCGGGCCTATGAATACTACAACGAGACCGTCCGCAGCATCGAGCGCCTGCGCATGGTATCCGGCCGGCCCTTCGAGATGAAGGATTACTACCAGCCCATCGACCAGGAAACCTTCGTGGCCATGATGGAGGCCTTTGACAAGAACCTGGACGACGCCTACAAGCCGGCGTACTTCCTGCAAAAGCGGGCCGAATACGACAGCATGGAGGCCTGGAAGGACGATGTCTTTGCCAGCGACGAGGAAGCCAAAGCGTTGTCGGACGCCCTGGATGCCTTCTTCGCCGGTCCCATTGTGGGAAAGGTCCGTTCCCTGAACGAATCGCTCCAGCTGCTGTACCGCGACTATATGCGCGCCCAGATGGAATTTGAACCGGAAAAGGCCTTCTATCCGGACGCCAACCTCACCCTGCGTGTGGCCTACGGCCATGTGGAGGGCTATCGGCCTGCCGATGCCGTCTATTACCACCCGGTTTCCACGCTGCGGGGCATCATCGAAAAGGACAATCCGGATATTTTTGACTACAACATTCCCCAGACGCTGCGGGACATTTACGCCCAGGGCGGACACGAGGACCAGCCGGTGTGCTTCCTGGCCACCAACCACACCACCGGCGGCAACTCCGGCTCACCGGTGCTCAATGCGGATGGCAACCTCATCGGCATTAACTTCGACCGTGTTTGGGAAGGGACGCTGAGCGACCTGGCCTTCGACCCGGAGGTGTGCCGCAACATTTCCCTGGACGTCCGCTACATTCTCTTTATAATAAAGGAGATAGGCCATGCGGACTATCTCCTGGACGAGATGCGTTTTGTCGATTAGATACTGAGCATGATGTCATTGAGCAGGCCGCCGGCTGTCTGGCGCGTACCGGCGCCGGCGCCTTGGATGAGCATGGGGGAGGGGTAGTCGCCGGTAGTGATGAGAATGGCGTTGTCCGTGCCCCGGAGGCTGTAGAGCGGGCTGTCCGGCCCCACCTCCTGCAAGCCCACCACCGCGTGGCCCTCCGCGTCCACCGACGCAACGTACCGCAGCTTCTTTCCGGAGGCTGCGGCTTTTTTGTACCGCTGCTCGATGTCGGCAGGAATGGGCGCCAGCGTCACCTGCGCCTCTTCCAGCGGCAGGCCGGCCTGGCGGCTCAGGATGAGGATTTTGCGGAGCACGTCCTTGCCGGACAGGTCCACCTGCGGGTCCGGTTCCGTGTAGCCTTTTACGCGGGCGTCTTCTACCAGGGCGTCCCAATCGCCCCCCTTGTAATTGTCTAACAGGTAGTTGAGGGTGCCGGAGAGCACGGCATCCATACGTACCAGGCGGTCGCCGCTCTGCACCACGCGGTCCAGCGTCACCAGGACGGGCAGCGCCGCACCGGCCGTGGTCTCGTAGCGCAGGGAAACGCCGGCTTTGTGGGCCTCCAACTGCAGGTTCTTGAACTGGGCATAGGTGCCGGAGAAGGGAATTTTGTTGCAGGCCACTACGGAATAGCCGCTGTGGAACAGGTCCGGATAGCGGAACCCGAGTTCCTCGTTGGCCGTGCAGTCAATGAAGAGGGCATTCTCCAGGGAGAGTTCACACAAGGCATCGACAAAGGACCCCGGCGTGCCTTTTTCCAGCAGTGTACCGGCCTGGGCCAGGTCGATGCCCTCCGTATCAATCACATAGTGCGTGCTCCGGGCCAGGCCGCACACGCGGAGCTCCTTGCCGGAGCGCTTGGCGATGGCGGCGGCATTGTCTCGCAGCATGTCCACCAGCGCCTTGCCCACGCGACCGTAGCCGCAGATAAACAGCGGAATCACCTGCGTGGTAAAGCGGTCGAAGAATTCATGGTGGATGGCGCGGATGGCTTCGTCGGCCCGTTCGGAAGGGACGATGACGGAAATATTGCGTTCCGAGGAGCCTTGTGCAGTGGCGCGGACAGGGATGCTGTGGCGGCTCAGGGCAGCCAGCATGCCGCCGGTGGCGCCGCTGTGGCCCAGCATATCGTCCCCGATGACGCAGACAATGGAAAATCCCTTTTCCACGCGCAGCGGGTTCAGTTTCCCGAGGGAAATCTCATAGGCGAAGCAGGCGTCGGCCGCACGGCGTGCCTTTTCCGCATCCGCGGCGGCAATGGCGATGCACATGGAGTGCACGGACGAGGCCTGCGTGATGAGGATAATGTTGATGCCGGCGCGGGACAGGGCGTCAAACAGGCGGGAGCTGAATCCCGGAACGCCCACCATGCCGCTGCCTTCCAGCGAGATGAGCGCCAGCCCGTGGGAATGGGCGATGCCGATGACGCCGCCCTGCGCCCGCGGGGGATTCTTCTCCACCAGCGTGCCCGGTTCCTCGGGATGGAAAGTGTCTTTCACGTAAATGGGAATGCCCTCTGCCACAACGGGTTGGATGGTGGGCGGATAAATTACCTTGGCGCCAAAATGGGACAGTTCCTGCGCGGCGCGGTAGGAGATGTGCGGAATGGGACGGGCCGACGGAACTACCTCCGGGTGGGCGGTCATGATGCCGGGAACATCGGTCCAAATCTCTACCCGGCGGGCGTGGATGCCCACGGCGAAGAGGGAAGCGGTGTAGTCCGAGCCGCCGCGCCCCAGTGTAGCCACCTTGCCGTCCTGGTCCCGTGCAATGAATCCCGGGACGATAAACAGCTCCGCACGGGTGTGCTGCTCAATGGCTTCCTGCATGCGGCGGTAGGTCTCGGCGCTTTCCACCACGCCGTCCCGCACGCGGATGAGCTCGCGGGCGTCCAGCCATCGGCACGCAATGCCTTGCGAGAGAAAGCTGTCCGTGAGGATGCGGGTAGAGAAGAGCTCGCCAAAGCTTTCCACAGCGCTCAGGCTGGTAGGGGAGAGTTCGCCCAGGAGGAACACGCCCTGCAGGATGCGCTCCAGGTCCTCGAACAGGGCGTCTATGGCTGCCTGCGTCTTGTTCCGATACCCTTCCGGGAGCAGTTTCCCGATGATGGTGCGGTGCTTTTCCTGCCAATGCGCCAGGCGCTCTTTATATGCCTCGTCACGGGCGGCCGCCAGCCGGCCCAGCTCGATGAGCCCGTCCGTGCAGCCGCTGATGGCGGAGCTTACGACAATGGTGCGGTCGGCCTCCAGGGCCTTTTCTACTATTCTGATGGTCTGAAGCATGGCTTCAGCGTTGGCAACGGAGGTGCCGCCGAATTTGAGTACTTGCATGGGTTACAGGATTAGGGCCGACAGTTTGGCGGTTTCCAGCAGGAAGCCGTCGTGGCCAAAATTGGAGCTGATTTCTACATATTGGGCGCCTGGAATCCAGGCGGTCCACTCGCGGCTTTCCGCCGGCGGGAAAATGAGGTCGCTGTCCACGGCGACCACGGTAGTGCGGGCCTTGATAGCCTGTAGGGCCTTTTGTACGCCGCCCCTTCCACGACCGGCGTTGTGGCTGTCCAGGGCGTTGCAGAGGCAATAATAAGAATAGGCGTCAAAGCCCCGGCGTACCAATTTTTCGCCCTGGTAGCGCTCGTAGGAGGCTACGCGGCCGGCGAAGAGGGTGTCCGGGTCTTCTTCCCTCTGGGTGAGGCCATAGCCTTTGAAGCAGCGGTAGCTGATGAGGGCCTGGGCGCGGGCGCATTTGAGACCTTCCCGGCCCCCGTCCAGGGAGCGGGCTTCCCGGAAAGTGGGGTCCGCCTCCAGGGCCATGCGCTGGGCTTCCACCGTGGCGCCCAGGAAAGGGGAGATGCGGGGCGCCGTACACAGGAACAGGCAGCGGTTAAACAGCTCCGGGGCCGATATGGCCCATTCAATGGCGTCGAATCCGCCGTTTGAAGCACCAATCAGCAGGTCTATCTTCTTGATGCCTATGTGCTTGCGCACGGCCTCGAAGGTGGTCACCGTGTCGCGGATGGTCACGTCCGGAAAATCCAGCATCCAGGGTTTCCCGGTGGCCGGATTCTCGCGGGCCGGGCCTTCGGTGCCATACGCACTGCCCAGCATGTTCACGCATACAACCTGACTTTTTTCCGTATCGATGGTTTTCCCGGGTCCCACCATCTCCGGCCACCAGTCTTCCGGGTCGCTGTTGGCGGTGAGGGCGTGGCAAATCCAAATGACCTTGCCTGTTTTAGCGCCGGAGGTGTGAAAGACGATGCGTGCGTTCTCCAGTACGCCGCCGCATTCCAGGTTCAGGTTAACTTTTATCTCTTGTCGAATCATGCTTTGGCGGCTTTCAGGGCTTGTTCCAGGTCTGCGATAATGTCTTCCGGGGCTTCCAGGCCCACGCTGAAGCGGATGAGGTCCGGGGCGATGCCGGCGGCCTTGAGCTGTTCGTCGGAGAGTTGCCGGTGGGTATGGGAGGCGGGGTGCAGGACACAGGTGTGGCAGTCGGCCACGTGTGTTTCGATGGTCACCAGTTTGAGGGCGTCCAGGAAGCGGTTGTCAAACGCGCGGCCGCCCTTGAGGCCGAAGCAGAGCACGCCGCTGCACCCGTCCGGGAGGTATTTGAGCGCCAGGTTGTGGTGCGGGTCGCTCTCCAGGCCGGGATAGTGTACCCAGGCTACGTCCGGGCAGTTTTCCAGCCAGCGGGCCACCTGGAGGGCGCTGCTTGAATGGCGCGGCATCCTCAGGTGCAGCGTCTGCAGGCCCAGGTGCAGGTAGAAGGCGTTCTGGGGACTTTGGGTGCTGCCCAGGTCCCGCATCAGGTGGGTGACGGCCTTGGTGATGAAGGCGGCTTTGCCGAACTTTCTGGTGTAGGTGAGGCCGTGGTAGGAGGCGTCCGGCGTGGTGAGTCCGGGGAACTTGTCGGCATAGTTGTCCCAGGGGAAGTTGCCGCTGTCTACCACGGCGCCGCCCACGCTGGCCCCATGGCCGTCGATGTACTTGGTGGTGGAATGGGTGACGATGTCCGCGCCCCATTCGAACGGACGGCACAGGACGGGCGTGGCAAAGGTATTGTCGATGACGAGCGGCAGGCCGTTCCTGTGCGCCACGGCGGCCCAGCGGGCAATGTCCAGCACCTCTACGCCGGGGTTGGAGAGGGTTTCTCCGAAGATGAGCTTGGTGTTGGGTCGGATGGCGGCCTGAATCTCCGCGTCGGTGGCATCGGCCTTGATGAAGGTGACGTCGATGCCGAATTTTGCGAGCGTGACGCCCAGCAGGTTGAAGGTGCCGCCGTAAATGTTGTTGGCGGCGATGATGTGGTCGCCGGCGCCGGCAATGTTGATGCAGGCAAAAAGGTTGGCGGCCTGGCCGGAGGAGGTGAGGATGGCGCCTACACCGCCCTCCAGGGCACAGATTTGCGCTGCCACGGCGTCAACCGTGGGGTTCTGCAGGCGGGTATAAAAGTAGCCGGCGTCTTCCAGGTCAAACAAGCGGCCCATCTGGTCCGATGTCTCATATTTAAAGGTAGTGCTCTGGATGATGGGGAGCTGCCGCGGCTGCCCCTTCTTGGGGCTGTATCCGGCATGTACGCATAATGTGTCAATCGTTGCCATAGTTTTTTTCTTTTATGAGATTCTTCGGCTTCGCTCAGAATGACAGGGTGTCTTTCATGCCCGGCAGTCTGCCCGGGTGTTTGTCATGCCCAGCCCCGACCGGGCATCGTTGTCCTTTCGAGCGTTCCTTCTGTCCTTTCGAGCGTTCCTTCTGTCCTTTCGAGCGCTTTTTCTGTCATTTCGAGCGAGCGAAGCGAGTCGAGAAATCTCATGGCAAAGTTACATCTGCTGGAAAAAACGGACAAGTGTTTCGGAAAATTTGGAAAATATTCCTATATTTGCTTTTAAAATTGGAATATTTAGAAAAATCGGCCCAAAATTTAGGCTTTAGTAGAAAATTATTCTTATGAGCGAACTTCAGTTGGATGCCGTGGATTTGCAAATCCTGCGGGCCCTGCAAGAGAATGCGCGGCTCACTACCAAGGAACTGGCTGCGCGCGTGAACCTTTCCACCACGCCTGTGTTCGAGCGCATGAAGCGGCTGGAGCGCAGCGGCTTCATCAAACAGTACGTGGCTGTGCTGGATGCGGAAAAACTGGGGAGGGGATTCACCGTGTTCTGCTCCGTGAAGCTCAAGCAGATGAACCGCTCCGTGGCGCGGGACTTCATCTCCGTCATCCGTGACATCCCCCAGGTGGCGGAATGCTACAACATTTCCGGCGAATACGACTATCTGCTAAAGATTTACGCGCCCGACATGAAGTACTACAACGAGTTCATCATCAACGTCCTGGGCAACATCAGCGCCATCGGCTCCATCCTCTCCTCCTTCGTGATGGACGAAATCAAGAACACCCACGCGCTGTATTTGTAGCCCGGCATGTTGAGCAACGTCCCGTGGAGGTAAGTGCTTGATAATAAGCATAAAACAAGAAAAGGCTTGTCTCCGCTGAACCAAGTCATTTCCCGTAAGGCATTGTTTATAAATCAATTAGTTCCACGACGTGCTGTGTCCACTGTCAGGAAAAGAATTTTTGTGTAAGCATAACAAGTTGTGTTGGTGGGCGCAAAAGCTTGGTCATGTTTTTGTCAAAGGTTGGTTTTTGGGCCGCCAACCTTTAACACATAGAATGCACCTGAGTGCACTGTATGGCCAATTGACTGCAAAAGGTTGGCGTCCTAAAAACCAACCTTTTGCAAACGAGTCACCAACCTTTGACATCCCTCCCAAGAGGCAGTATGAAAAATTTTTGCTCGCGCAATGGTTTGGCGCAAGGTGACTGTATCTTTGCACCAGAAACTTAAAAGAACAGTACCATGCGCAACACAGATTTCAACATCGACGCCCTCGGAACCATGATTTCTTCCACCACTTCCTTCCAGGCCCTGAAGGACATCATCCGTGACTTGGATCTGGAGTTCGAGCAGGCCGCCAGCCTGTAATGCGCCGCCGGCTCCATCCTCTCCTCCTTCGTGATGGACGAAATCAAGAACACCCACGCGCTGTATTTGTAAGGCGTTGTTGTAGGGTTGCATGGGGGAAAGACACGGGAATTATGGGAAGAAAATTGTTTTTATAACCAATTTTTTCTATTTTTGCGCTGTTGCTCCGTGAGCAACGGACATACTAAAAAGCGTTTAGCTGTACTCTTGAAAGAAATCTCGACAATTTCAATGTGCCAAGGGTGTACGGTATTCGCTTGCATGGGTATATATGCATCTTCATATATGTCCTGTGTGAGCCATATTGTATTCTTATCGTGGCACAGGCAGTCGAGAGCCTCTTTCCGGTAAGCTATGAGGCTCACACTTTTTTTATGCCCGCCCCAACTTTACTGAAACACAGTTCGACAGAGCCCTCGGACAAACCGTTTTTTCAAATGAAAAAAACAGTATTAACCCTGATTGCCCTGTTAAGCTGTCTTATCGCAGCCCAGGCACAAAGTAAAAACCAGGCCACTGCAGTTCAGGAAACGCAGGCCCGGTTGCTTGACGTCAACGCCAATGCTTACGTAAAGCCGCTTACTGTTGAAGTGGAAGTCCTGCCGATCGGCCGTATCGTCGATGACTGGCCGCTCACTGTAGAACAGGTGAAATCGATGGGGGGAGACCTGGCCAACATTCGCAGCTGGGGTGTATTCCAGTCCTCCAAAAAGCATAATTGTGACCTTATCGTGGCCGCAACTTTCGATTTCAAGAACGACAGCAGCAATCCGGATGTTTATAAGCTGACCGTTGTGGGCTTCCCGGCCAACTTTGTCCGTTGGAAGACTGCAGACGCCAACGACTACGAATGGATACGGTTGGAGAAGGTATTTACTACCGATGATTATGACAAAATCAAAGCAATTGTTAAATAATTCTTAAGTATTATGAAAAAATTATTCATTGTCAGCCTTGCGCTTCTGACCTCGCTCATTGCGCAGGCGCAGATTGTTTCCTCCAGTTCCCGTAGCATCATCGTCAAACCGGTGGAACGCAACACGGTTTTCTATCTGAAAGGCGGTCTGGCTTTTCAAACATGGACGGGGAAAGATGCTAAAAACTTGAGTGGCGAGAATCCCGGGTCTGGTGTCGGTTATGATGTCCTGTTCGGCTTCCAGAAAGATTTTTCATTCCTGAATGGTTTGTACTGGGGGCCCGAAATCGGAATTGGCAGCCGCGGTTTTAGAACTTCCGTTAGTGAGGGCGAAGCATCTGAATCGTTAACTGCCATGATGAACGCCCTGAAAATAACGCCTGTCCAACTCGGATATAAATACAATATTACCAATCTTTTAACCATTGACGCGCATATCGGATTCCTGATGTCTGTGGATTTATTCGGTGGCATGTACTATAAGTATTCTTATGGAAAAGAGTCCGGTTCTTCGAGCAAGAATCTCTCCGAATTAAACGAATTCATTGCTGTCCACTAAAAGTTG
>DFFY01000116.1 GCA_002371115.1 Bacteroidales bacterium UBA3764 | reverse complement strand
TCGTGGGCGGCAACTGCGGCATCTACGAAGGCACGATTGTCCAGGAAGGTGCTGTGATAGCTTCCGGCGTCATCATCACCTCCTCCACGGCCATCTTCGACGCCACCACCGGCAGCTTCATCAAGCGCAATGCCGACGGCCGCATAGTGGTCCCGCGTAACGCCGTGGTAGTGAGCGGCTCCAAGCCCATCATCCGCGACGGCAAGCCCCTGGAGAGCGGCGTGCACCTGTATTGCCCCGTGATTGTGAAATATCGGGACGAAAAAACCGCCGGCAGCGTCCATCTGGAAGATTTGCTGCGGTAGGCACTGGTCGCCAAATAATTAGCTATCAATACTTTGCAGAAAATCCTCGGCTCCAAAAGCGCCGAGGATTTTCTGCAAACGGTTATGTATCAGCCGGTTATCGACCAGTGGCAATGTGCCGCTTTCCCCGGATTGTCCGCCCGGCTGGGGCATCGGGCCTGTTTCCGTTTCGGGCTGCTTTTCCGATGCTCCGGCTTTCCATAGGCAAAGAAGTCGCTTGGGTTGAGGAGTCTTTAATCATGTAACAAAACTGGAAAATGCTGCTTCTGTACTTGCCTTCCCCCACTTCTTCAGAATCCGGATTGTAATAACGGTCCAGGAAGATGTACTGGCTTTCCTGCTCGCTGCCGCCTCTTATAAATCCAAACTCACGAGATCCTCTCAACTGCCCCGTTGGCTGAAGCACAAGGTCGGACTTGGCCCAAGTATAACTCTTTTTGCTGTTGTCGGCCTGTACTGTATAGAATATGGAGATATACTTCTGCTCCGGATCATCGTCGTACCACCAATAGAAATGCGTGTTGTACCACCCGTCAAGAAGTTTCACAGTTCCCGTTTCGTCATCATACTCTCCCAAGGCGGCGGAGAATGTGTCCACAAAGTCTTCGTCCTTGTTGTAATACAGCCCTTTAAAAAGCATATAACCTGTAGCGGGCACCTCGACCGTTACACCGGTCCATTGGACACTGGTGTCCTCATATTCAAACATATCACAGCCCAAGGTATATGTACCGGCAAAATCGGATGCTTGAAGACGGTAAGAAGACTCCAGGTAACCGTACTTCATTTCATTGGCGTTGTTGTACAGGGATGCGTATCCAACCAGGACTACCTCATCACCAATCCTGAGGCGGTGATTTGTAAATGTACAGTCCGGCGTTCCGCCATATCCTATAGGGCTGGAAGATATGCCGTAAATATTGACATAACGGCCATCTTCCGTACATACTGTTACATCTCCGTATGTGCTGTCACTGATATATGCTATGGCGCCCCTGAGCCGGTAAAGCTGAGTGGAGGAGGGCGTTACCGCAAGGAACTGGGCGCCAGAAACCGTCTGGATACCACCACTCTGGCCACCGACAGGGTTTTCATCGGCCGACTCCGGCTCATCCGTGTACCAGATGTAAATGGTAAAGCCGTTGTCCGTGAGGAGAGTCTTGGGATATCCCTGGGCGTCAATGGAATAGTCAAAGTTAAGCCCGGAGATGGGCCAGCCACTTGCCCCGGAACCCGTGAAACGCACTCCCTGCAGCAGGTGGGCGCTGTTTATACCGCTGAGAGTGGATAGGATAGGAACCATCACGTACGGGTCAAGTTCATCCAGGTCTCCCTGCGACTGCGCAAGAAGAAAAGAGAACCCGTATTTGTCCGGGGAACTTGAGTATGACAATTCTTGTACAAAGTCATATCCATAGTTGATGCTCACCAAATCATCTCCGGACCATGTAAACGTACCCCAACTACCACCAGTAATCCTGCCGGAAGCGTCATAGTCGAAACTCATACGGTCTCCGTCATCCTCCGTAATGGATAAAAGTTTGTCCCCGGAAATGAAGAAGGTCATTGAGGAACTTCCAATATTAGCAACAATACTGCTCTGAGTGGGATACGAGTAGTCAACGCTATAAGTATATTTTCCGCTTTGCGATAAAGTTGCCTTGGATACTTTATTGTCTTTATTATATTGGAACCAGACATAATGCTCGGCATCCTGCTCCTTTACCTTGATTGTCCTGATCCTGCGTTTGTGGGGATCTACAGGCTGTACGGGGTCCGGCGTCTTTGCGCGTACCTGAATCTCTTTTTGAACGGATTTATCTCCGTCAATAGCATGAATCTTGACCTGCCAGTTGCCGACCGTCACAGACGTTGACAGTTTAAATGTAATGGTTCCGCTCTGACCTCCGGAAGATACCGTACTCTCAAGACCGTCAACAGGAATAACCAGAATCTGGGGATTGACCACCGGAACGGTAAAGGTGTAAGTGACCTTCGCCGACTGACCGGGTGCAATTTCCAAGGACGATGGCGTAAACGTAAGGTCCAAAGAAGAACTTGAACCACTGTTGGCCGGGTTCTCCTTGGCTGTACAGGCCGACAATACAATGAGTAGGACCGATAAAAAATGCCTGGCTTTCATATTGCGCTTAATTATTTGAAACATAGACAATTCAACTTCGCAAATATAACTTTTTTTTTAATTCAAACCAATTCTGCCCAAAATTAGTTATTGCACGAAAGTCTCCGCCGTCAAATCGCGGATGAAGTCTGTCATGGCGCAGATACGTTGTCAGTCTCAGAGATTAAACGAAGAGAGCGAGGTTGTCGAAGGAGGGCTGGAGCTCGCCTTGCTCGATGCGGTGGATGATGGCGGTGACTTTCTCGTTCATGGGCGTGGGGAAGCCGATTTTTCGGCCATAGGCGGCGATGGCGCCGTTGATGGCATCGACCTCGGTCTTTTTGCCCTTTTCGATATCCTGCAACATGCTGGCTTTCAGCATCGCGTGCTTTTTTATGGCAATGGGAAGGATGAAAAGCGACAGTTGCTTCTTGATGGGGCCGTGGTAGTCCAGGAGCTTCACGGCGTCTTTGCCCTGCACGGGCTCAATCTTGA
>DFFY01000052.1:36751-38627 GCA_002371115.1 Bacteroidales bacterium UBA3764 | reverse complement strand
TGCAGGTCATCCTGGAGTGCACAGAACAGAAAGCCAGCGGTGTTCCCGGTATGTCCCGTTACATCACCACCAAGAACAAGAAGAACACCCCGGACCGTCTGGAGCGTATGAAGTACAACCCGTACCTCAAGAAAGTCACCCTTCATCGTGAGATTAAATAAGTAAACCCGTTTAGACTATGGCAAAGAAAGCAGTTGCAACCTTCGATGCAAAAGCCGGTGCAAAGCACATGGTGAAGGTTATCCGTATGGACAAGAGCCCCAAGACCGGTGCCTACGTGTTCGTAGAGCAGCTGGTTGAGGAAGGCAAAGAGAAAGAGTTCTTCAACAAGAAATAGTTTCTCCCTCCAAGAACAGAAAACCGTCCTTGTTAAAGGGCGGTTTTTGCGTATTCGCCCCACCTTGCCCGGCTCCGACCGGGCATCTTTACCGATTACCGCTGACCGCGCTATCCCGTGCACGCCTTAACACACTTTCTGCCATTTTTGCGTTACACGATGCATTGCCGTGCACCCCATTACGCGTTTTAACGCCAAAACGCGTAATGCCATGCTCCGGTACGGCTCTCGTCCTCAAAAATAGGCCAAAATAAGGATGAGAGGGGCAAGATGCCGATGTCGTCCATAAAAACGGGCCATTTTAAGGATGAGGAATCCCGCCGCCTCGCTTCTGCGCCACTGACTGTCCCGATCTGCGCCAAGCCCAGCGATGGAAAGATAGGCACCTCCGGCGTTCACCCTTTTCCTCCCATGTGTGCTTTTAACCCCGTTGAGGCGGCGGAGGCGTGACCGCTAACGCGTTGATACAGAGTGAGATGCCGGAAAATCCTTGTCGCGAAATTGAACGAGGATTGTGCGGCAAGTCGCTGGTAGACAGAGAATTAGCTACCACTCATAGACGGGGCAAGGCCCGCTGAATAGGGACACAAGGCTAAGCGAGTTCAATGCCGGCGGCGTGGCAGGCGGCTCGCATGGGCGCGGGCCAGATGGCGCTTTGGATTTCGCCGATGTGCGCCTTGCGCAGCAAGAACATGCACAGGCGGGACTGGCCGATACCGCCGCCGATGGTCTGTGGCAGTTTCCCGTCCAGCAGCAGGCGGTGGAAGTACAGTTCCTCCTTCCACAACTGGTCCCGTTCCGCAAGCTGACGGTGCAGCGTGGGGGCATCGACACGGATGCCCATGCTGGAGATTTCGAAGGCACTGTCCAGGACTGGATTCCACAGGAGAATGTCACCGTTGAGGGCCCAGTCGTCATAGTCTGCGGCGCGGCCGTCGTGGGGCTCCCCGTTGGAGAGTTTTCCACCGATGCCGATGATGAAAACAGCCCCATACTCCTTTGCAATGGCGTTTTCGCGTTCTTTGGCCGACAGCGACGGGTATCGGTCCAACAGCTCCTGCGCATGGATGAAATGGATCTCCTCCGGGAGGATGGGCGCAATTTGCGGGAACTCCACGAAGAGCTTGTTTTCCGTCACCTTCACAGCCTCATAAATGTGCCGGACTGTCTGCTTCAGGTAATCCAGGTTCCGCTGCTCGGGGAGCATCACCTTTTCCCAGTCCCACTGGTCCACGTAAATGGAGTGGATATTGTCCAAGTCCTCGTCCGGACGCAGGGCGTTCATGTCCGTGTAGATGCCGCGGCCGGACGTCACGCCCAGCTCCGCCAGTTTCAGGCGCTTCCACTTGGCCAGGGAATGCACTACCTCTGCAGGGGCATCGGCAAGGGATTTTACCGGGAACTTCACGGGGCGCTCTACGCCGTTCAAATCGTCATTGAGACCTTGGCCGGAGAGTACCATCATGGGAGCGGTGACGCGCAGCAGCACCAGCTGGGCGCTCAGGTTTGCCTGGAACATATCTTTCACGGCCTTGATGG
>DFFY01000052.1:24414-36705 GCA_002371115.1 Bacteroidales bacterium UBA3764 | reverse complement strand
CTTGATGGCCTTTTCCGTCTGCTCGGGACTGCCCAGCAGGTTCCGGTAATTCTTGGGAATATATAGCATGGCGCAAAGGTACACATTTCCGGCCGCGTTGACAAATAATCGTGCGCTGGTGCATTTGACGCATCGACGTGGCAACGTGCCAAGCCGGAGGAGCGCCCGGCACGGGAGGGGGAAATCTGCCGCAAGCGAATTTTGTTGCTTTCTGCCCATAAAATGTGTATCTTTGCATGATATGGGAATTTTCGACAAAGGATTCAAGAAAACCAACCTGAACTTCTTCCAGAAGCTGGGGCGGGCCATCGTGGGCAAGTCCAAGGTGGACGATACCGTCCTGGATGCCCTGGAGGAGGCCCTGCTGAGCTCGGACATGGGGGTGGATACCACCCTTAAGCTCATCGACAACATTGAAGAGCGGGTGGAGAAGGACAAGTACGTGGACATGGAGGAACTTACCGCCATCATCCGCGACGAGATTGCCAGCCTGATTGGGCCGGACGACGGCCCGGTGCAGGCCTTCGACTTTAGCAAGAAGCCGTATGTGATGCTGGTCGTGGGCGTCAATGGGGTGGGGAAGACCACCACCATCGGCAAGCTGGCGGCCCTGCTCACCCGGCAGGGGAAGAAGGTGGTGATTGGTGCGGCGGATACCTTCCGCGCCGCAGCCGTGGAGCAGCTCACCGTGTGGGCGGAGCGTGCCGGCGCAGAGATTGTGAAGCAGCCCACCGGGTCGGATCCGGCTGCCGTGGCCTTCGATACCGTGAAAAGCGCCGTTGCGAAGGGGGCGGATGTGGTCCTGATAGACACCGCCGGCCGCCTGCACAACCGGGTGGACCTGATGAACGAACTCACCAAAATCCGCAACGTAATCCGTCGCGTGGTGCCGGACGGCCCGCATGAGGTACTGCTGGTGCTGGACGGCTCCACCGGCCAGAATGCCTTTGTGCAGGCCAAGGAGTTCTCCAAGGCCACGGACGTCACTGCCCTGGCCGTCACCAAGCTGGACGGCAGCGCCAAAGGCGGCGTGGTGGTGGGCATTGTGGACTCCTTCAAGTTCCCCATCAAGTTCCTGGGCATTGGCGAGGGTATTGACGATTTGAAAGTATTTGACAAAAAGGCATTCGTAGAAGCCTTGTTTAAATTGGAAGACATACAATAACAGATTCTTCGCTTCGCTCAGAATGACAAGTGTCATCCTGAGGAGCGAAGCGACGAAGGATCTGTAAATAGAATGAAATTATGAAACTCAGTTACAATTGGCTCAAGGAGTATTTGAAGTGCGACCTCACGCCGGAGCAGGTGGCGGAGGCCATGACATCCATCGGCATTGAAGTGGACGCCGTTCAGGTGCAGGACCGTGGACTGGACCATGTGGTTGTGGCCCAGGTACTTACCTGCGAGCCTCATCCGGACAGCGACCACCTGCACATTACCACGGTGAACGACGGCTCTCCGGAGCCCGTTCAGGTGGTTTGCGGTGCCCCCAACGTGGCTGCGGGCCAGAAAGTGCTCTTCGCCCAGCTGGGCGCCGTGCTCCCCGGAGACTTCAAAATCAAGAAGTCCAAGATCCGCGGCGTGGAAAGCTTCGGCATGATTTGCGCGGAAGATGAATTGGGCATTGGCACCAGCCATGCCGGCATCATGGTACTGCCGGACAGCGCCGTTCCCGGCACCCCCGCCCAGGAATACCTTCAGCTGGAAAACCAGGCGGTCATCGAATATGAAATTACGGCCAACCGTATTGACGCTGCGTCGCACATTGGCGTGGCGCGGGACCTGTACGGCTACCTGAGGAGCCGCGACCTCCCTTGCCAGCTGTGCCTGCCTTCCGTGGAGGCTTTCCGCGAGGGTGAGGGCGAATCCATGCCTGTGGAGGTGCTGGACAGCAAGGGCGCCCCGCGCTACACCGGTATCACCGTCAAGGGCGTCAAGGTGGGCCCCAGCCCGGAATGGCTGCAGGAGCGCCTGCTTTCTATCGGCCTTAAGCCCATCAACAACGTGGTGGACATTTCCAACTTCGTGCTCTTTGAGACCGGCCAGCCGTTGCACACCTTCGACGCAGACAAAGTGCGCGGAGGCAAGGTGATTGTGCGCCGCGCCGCAGAAGGGGAGCCCATCCGCACCCTGGACGGCCAGGAGCGCAAACTGGCCGCCTGCGACATGGTTATTGCCGATGAAAAAGGCCCCATGTGCATTGCCGGCGTGTTCGGCGGTGAAGATTCCGGCGTAAGCGACAGCACGGTGAACGTGTTCATCGAAGGCGCCTACTTTGACCCGGTGAGCATCCGCAAAACCGCCAAGAGCCAGACTTTGAGCACGGACGCCAGCTTCCGCTTCGAGCGTGGCGCAGACCCGGAGGCCGCCCTGTACGCTGCCAAGCGCGCCGCCCTCCTCATCCTGGAAGTGGCCGGCGGTAAGGTGGTGGGCAAGGTCCGCGAAGTGTATCCGGAACCCATCGGCCGCGCCCGAATTGAGCTGGACTACAACCGCATCGAGCATTTCATCGGCAAGAAAATAGGCCATGCCACCATTGAAAAGATTCTGGAGGGCCTGAATTACCAGTTCCTTGAGAAACGGGTCGATGGTGCCCTGGTGGCTGCTCCCACCTACATGGTGGACGTCACCCGCGAGTGCGACGTAGTGGAGGAAATCCTCCGCATCTACGGTTACAACAACATTGAGCTGCCGCAGAACCTGCGCATGAGCGTGAACCCCTCGCAGCAGCCGGATCCGGAAGCCACCCGCAACGCCATCTCCAACTGGTTGGCCGCCAACGGCTTTGTGGAAACCATGAACAACTCCCTCACCAAGGAGGACTATTATACCAAGCTGCAAACCTTCCCGGCGGAGCGTTGCGTCCACATAGTGAACCCGCTGTCGCAGGACCTCAACGTCATGCGCCAGACGCTCCTGCTGAACGGCCTGGAGGTGGTGGCCTACAACCTGAACCGTCAGGCAACTGCCCTGCGTTTCTTTGAGTACGGCTCTGTATATCAGCGC
This sequence comes from Bacteroidales bacterium UBA3764, assembly GCA_002371115.1. GTDB lineage: Bacteria > Bacteroidota > Bacteroidia > Bacteroidales > UBA932 > Cryptobacteroides. The sequence continues at coordinate 33,699 of DFFY01000052.1, read as the reverse complement.
CTTCCGGAAGGCGACGGCACTACGCTGGCCAGTTACGAGGAGCACCGCTGCTTCTCGCTATTCATCAGCGGAACGCCGGACAAGGTATGGCGCAGCCCCGCCCAGAAGTCCAACTTCTTCCAGCTTAAAGGCTACGTGGAGGCCCTGATGGCCCGTTACCGGATTGATGTGAGCTCCCTGCAGATGGGCAGTGCCCCCGCCGACATTTTCTCCGAAGGCATCACCTACAGCCTGCCCGGCAAGGAACCCAAGCTCCTGGTCACGCTGGGTTGCATGTCCCCCGCGCTGTGCAAACGTTTTGGCATCAAGCAAGCGGTCTATGCCGCGGAAATCAACTGGGAAGTGCTGTTTAGCCTCATCAAGCGCGACAAATTCTCCTTCAAGGAGCTGCCTCGTTTCCCGGAGGTACGCCGTGACCTGGCCATCCTCCTGGACGAGAATGTAAGTTATGCCGATGTCCGTAAAACCGCCCTCCGTGCCGGTAAAAAGCTCATCAAGAGCATCACGCTCTTCGATGTGTATCGCGGCGAGAAGATTCTCTTCGGCAAAAAACAGTATGCACTCAACTTCGTGCTCCAGGATCCGGAGCATACGCTTACGGACCAGGAGGTGGAAAAGACCATGGAACGCGTGCTGCAGGCCCTGCAGAGCGAGCTGGGTGCCATTCTTCGCTAATGCGCCGGGGCTTCCATATCGTCCTTGCCGTACTGCTGGTGGCTGCCTGCGGGCCGCACCGCATACCCCGTGACGACATGGAGGACATCATGTACCGCATGCTCATCCAGGACCAGCAGGTGAGGCAGGATCCGGTCCTGCGCAGGCAGGCCGATACGTCTCTGGTTTATGAAGGCATCTTCGAAGCTTACGGCTATAATACCGATGACTTCCTGTACAGCCTGGAGTACTACCTGGAGGAGCCTGCCCGCATGGAAAAGGTGATGGACGCCGTTGCAGGGCGTCTGGACAAGGAGGCCAAGGGCGTGAAGGCGGAGATTGACCTGCAGCGCTGGCGCGAGAAAATGCTCAAGATTTACGGCATGGCGCCGGATACCACCTGGCCCAAACCGCCGGTCCGGCCTGTGGATACTTTGTTGGTGCGCATGGGGCGGGATACGGTGCAGCTGGTGCTGCCGCCGGATTCTCTTCCGGAGTACCCCAAGGATTCCCTCCTGTTTGTAAGAGATTCATTATGAAGCGATTCGCTGCCAAATATGTCTATACGCTCAGTGGAACGGAACCCCTGAGGAACGCTTTTGTGGAGGTGGAAGAGGACGGCACCGTGCTCCGCACCGGCCTTTGTGAGCCGGGGGAGGAGGTGCTGGACGGTGCTATCGTCCCGGGTTTTGTAAATGCCCACTGCCATGTGGAACTCTCCTACATGAAGGGACTGTTCCGCAAGGGAACGGGTATGGCCGGGTTCATTGACCAGATTAACGCCCTCCGGGACACATTCTCGCTGGAGGACAAGGTTCGGATGCTCAAGGAGGCCATGGATTCCATGTGGGCGCAGGGCGTGGTGGCCATGGCGGACATTTCCAACTGCGACGATTCTTTTGCGGTAAAAGCCGCCCATCCCATGTACACGCGCACCTTCCTGGAGGTGTTCGGAGCCGATGCCGGTGCCTGCGACGCCGTGATGCAAGACGTGCGTGCCCTGCAGGTAAAGGCGGCGGGCTTCGGCCTGGATGCCGCTCCTACACCGCATTCCTGCTACACCATGAGCCCGGAACTGGTGAGCGCCTCTTCCGTGGCGGGGCTGGAAAGCGGCTACCTGTCGTTCCACAGCGAGGAATCCGACGAGGAAGAACAGATGATGAAAAGCGGCAGCGGTCCCATGTGGGAAAACCGCGTGGCCAATGGCATCCCTACGCCGCCGGTCACGGGGACCACGTCGCTGGAATATTTCCTGGACCGTCTGCGGGCCGGTGGTTTGCAGGAGCCGGTACAGGGCCATGTGCTGCTGGTGCATGAGTGTTGTCTTACCGCTGAAGGGGCCGCCCTGGCCCGGCAGCGGCTGGCGCAGCCTTTCCTGGCGGTTTGCCCGCTCTCCAACCTATTTATACACAATATGTTGCCGCCTATTCCCGTGATGCGCGAGAGTGGCATTCCCATTTGCGTGGGCACGGATTCGCTGTCGTCCAACGACCAGCTGAACATGGTGGCGGAACTCTATGCCCTGCAGGAGGCCTTTCCGGAGGTTCCGCTGGGCGAACTGCTGCAGTGGGCCTGCCTCAACGGCGCCCGTTTTCTGGGCAGGGAGGCGGAGCTTGGCAGCATCGAGCCGGGCAAGAGGCCCGGCCTGGTGCTCATTACTTCTTGTCATTCTGAGCGAAGCGAAGAATCTCCTCGCCTTACCTCCCAATCCAAATCCGTACGCCTATGATGCGCGAAACTACCGTTTTCGGCCCCATTTTCAGCCGGCGTTTAGGTAGTTCCTTGGGAATCAACCTCTTGCCGGAGCGGGGAAAAGTTTGTAACTTTGACTGCGTGTACTGCGAGTGCGGCTGGAACAAGGACGGCTTGGATGACAGGAAGTTACCTACGGCGGCGGAGGTGGAGCTGGCGCTGCGGACCAAACTGGAGGCATGTGCGGCTGCGGGAACCCCTATCGACTCCATTACTTTTTCCGGAGACGGGGAACCTACGCTGAACCCGGCGTTTGCGTCCATTATAGACCTTACGCTGGCCCTCAGGAATCGGTATTATCCGGCGGCCAAGGTGTCGGTGCTTACCAATGCCACGCGGGCAGGGGAGGAGAGCGTGTTCCAGGCCCTTTGCAAGGTGGATAACGCCATCCTCAAGCTGGATGCACCCACGGATGAGCAGGTGGCCCTGGTAAACCGGCCGGCAGGGAATTACCATGTGTCGGAGGTTATCCGCTCCATGAAGCGCTTTAACGGGGCTTTTGTGCTGCAAACTATGTTCCTGCGCGGCCCCGGCTGGGCTACGGAGGATTGGGTGGGGCCCTGGATGGAGGTGGTCCGGAAGGTTCAGCCGCGGGAAGTGATGGTCTATACCATCGACCGGGAAACGCCCCTTGCAGGCCTAAAGAAATATACGGTGGAGGAAATGCGCCGGCTGGTGCAGCCTCTCATTGATGAAGGATATATTGTTCAAATTAAAGGATAAAGTTATGTCTATCTCCAGCAAATACGGCTACAAGCCGGACAATGAGGCTATTGCCCGACATCTGGATCTTATCGCAGGCGGTTTGGAAGAAATTGCCACCGAAGAATTGTACAAGAAGTGCTTCGGCATCATGGACCAGACTACCCTGGCCAACGACGACACGCCGGAAAGCGTGAAAGCCCTGGTTCGCAAGGTGAATTCCTTCGCCAAGGATTATCCCGCGTGGCCGCTGCCCGCTTCTATCTGCGTGTATCCCAACTTTGCCTCCGTGGTGGCCTCCGAGCGCGCTACCAAGGAGGTGCACGTAACCACCGTGGCCGGTTGTTTCCCCACGTCCCAAAGCTTCCTGCCGGTCAAGTTGCAGGAGATTGAGCTGGCCGTACGTGGCGGGGCCGACGAAATTGACATCGTCCTGGCCCTCAACAGCTTCCTGGTAGGGGACTATGAGACGGCCGGTGCAGAAATCAAGGCTTCCCGTGAGTGCATAGACAAGGTGGCCAAGGAACTGGGCCGTACCGTCTGCCTCAAGGTTATCCTGGAAACCGGCTTGCTGGTAACGTCCGAGCGCATTGCAGACGCCAGCTTCCTGGCCATGGAAAACGGGGCCGACTTCATCAAGACTTCCACCGGCAAGGTGAAGGTGAACGCTACCCCGCAGGCCGCTTACGTGATGTGCGAGTGCATAGGGAAGTTCTATGAGGCCACCGGCAGGAAGGTGGGCTTCAAGGCCGCCGGCGGCATCGCCTCCGCCCTGGACGCCGTTTGCTACTGGTCCATCGTCCGCACCATCCTGGGTCCGGAATGGATGAACAAGACCCTCTTCCGCTTCGGTGTCTCCTCCCTGGCCAACAAGCTCCTGAGCGCCGTAGAGCAAAAGACCGTCGCGTATTTCTAGTAGCGCCCCCTTCCTCGGCCCTATGAGCAAGAGGCTCTTGATTATTTTGGCCACTGTTTGTTTACTTGCGTGAAAACCATAACGAAATGAAAAAGAGCAGTTTCATTTATCTGGCTATTTGCGCACTGCTGGCCGTTCTGACGTTCAATCCTTTCGGGGATTTGCTTGGAACCCTGTCCTACAAGTCGGTTCCGGCGGAGCAATCGTTTCCGGAAAAGACGGTGGATATCCGTCTGCGGACATCGGTCGCCTTCACCGGAATGGAAGGTGAAGGTGCGGGACGGCAAATCAAGGCCGGAACGCCTCTGAAGGTGCTCGGAACCTGCCACGACATAGCAGATCCGTGGTCGCCAAGGGCCTGTTACGATGGTCGGGAGTATCTTGTGGAACTGCCGGATGGCACCCGTGGACGCATGCAACTGCCGCAGATGGAAAACGACAGTACCTTTCTCAAGATGGACCAGTCCTTGGTTTATCTGGTTCCCGGCGAGAAATCGGCTGCTGCGGCCATCGCGGCCAACGAGGCTTGGATAGAAGCCCATAAGGAGGGTAAATTCTTTACCAGGGTGCACGGCTTCCTGAAAAAAATGGACCGCGGCCGACTGCGCCTGCTGAAAGCCCTTTCTTCCAAGGTGCGTGAAGGAGGGGCATATTTTCTTTTCCCGCGTTTTTCCGCCTGGTCGGTCTATCGGCTTCCCGGCTTTTTCCGTTCCCCCTTGTTCCGTCGGGTTTGGGACTTTCTTTGTAGTGTCATCTTCCTTTTGGCCGCCCATGCCGTGGCCAGAAAGCTGGCCATGTTGCCTTACTACAATCGGCGCCTGGCAGCAGATGGCAGCACCAGTTGGGCTACACTCATTTACATGGTCCTGGCTCTGGGCATAACCTATCTTGCCGGCATAACCCATCCCTTGTCGTGGATTTTCCTCATGGGAGGATTCAGCTTCATGCAACTAAAAACCGATAGCGCCGAGACCGGGCGCTGTCCCCATTGTCTGCAGATGACCATGAGAACCTATCGTCAGGAAACCGTCCAGCACAACTCCCACCTTGTGCGCTCCACCGCCAGCTGGAAAGAAGGCATGTATGAGCACGCTTCCTCGGGCTATTCGTACCACGTGCATAAGGATATTTATCGCTTTGACCGCTGCACGAACTGCGGGTATGAGCGCCCCAAGTACAAATCCTCGGAAGAAGACTTTACCGAATACCCTGTCGGCGTCACCACTGATGCCGCCGCTCGCGACGAGTTCAACAAGACCAACGGAAAAGTCACTGTCCTCAATTTTGACATTGACGGTTAGGGGACCCATGACAACACTAGGCATTATATCTAAGCCTCCCCATAAAACGCAAAAAGACTGGAAAAACTTCCAGTCTTTTTTGGTGCGCGAAATCAGAGTCGAACTGACACGTCCTTTCGGACACTACCTCCTGAGAGTAGCGCGTCTACCAATTCCGCCATCCGCGCATCGTTTTTGGGACTGCAAATATACGCACTTTTTTTGAAAGTGCAAACTTTTCTTTCTTAAATTTCAATTTCCAGTGGAATAACCTGGGTCCACATTCCGGTACGGAAGGTGATGGCGGTGAGGGAGAGGTCCAGTTGGAGGGGCAAATCCTCCAGGTCCGGGGACGTCCAGTCGTATCCGGCATCCAGCATATAGTTTCCCAGGGCAAAGGAACGGACCGTTCCGTCCGGTGTGGTAAGGTCCAGCCACAGTTCCCCGTCCGGATACTGGCGGGGGAGGCGGACGGCATCACCGCTGTCCAGCCGGCATTGGAAAGCGCCTTCCTCCGGTGTGCCGTCCGGGGCCAGTGCCCCCACTTTTCCCCGGACCTGCGTCCAGTAAGGCTCCCCCCAGCCGGGCGGGCCGTCTATCTCCAGCGAAAGCGTGCAGTAGTGTTTATGAAGCTGTATTAGCACCCGGGCTTCTTCGGCAGGAATGGAGACGCGCTCGCTGTGGGCATACAGGGACGGACAGTCATAGCCATAGGGGATGGCGATGCGTCCGTTCCCGGGGAGGGGAGCCCCTGCAACAGCGGTGAGCTGCAGGTCCCCTTGGGGCACCCGTACCATGAAACTGGTGTCCCGGGGAACCTCCCATTCCCGGTAATAGCCCTCTCCGCTCAGGGAGAAGCGGACCGGCCAGGCCGGAAGGTCACGCACTTCTACAGTCAGTGCACAGGGACAGGCTGTCCGGTTCTCCTTAATAAGCGTGCAGGATACCCACGTAAGACAGACCAGAAGGAGGCCGGCAGCCCGCCCTGTACACAGATTGTATTTATTTGTCATAGTTGCGGAAGGTTTCCAGGATCATTTTTTCACGTCCGGGGTACAGCGTTACCAGTTTGTTTTTCAGCGCGTCGATATGGGTTACATCTCCCGACAGGGCGTTGAAAATCTCGGACCGTGACATGCCACGCTCGTACAGGTAGGTAAGGATATCCGGCTTAAACCAGAAGAGATTGCCATAGTGGCGCAATGACCCGTTGTAGCGGTCTTTCAGGAGCGTGCTTGCCATGAAATAGGCCCACATTTCTCCGATTTCGCAATAGCCGAAACCTTCCCTGGTCCCCGTCCCGTATGCCTCCCGGCCCTCGTTGATGAAGCAGGTAATGATATAGTCGATATAGGGCGTCCAGTAGTTGTTCCCAACCTTTGCATAGTGGCTTGCATGGGCCATTTCATGTACAACCGAATCGTAGATTTCCGCATAGCCGTCCTCCTTGGTTCCGATGGTGATATCCGGAAGGAAAAGCTGCACCAGGGGAGTGAACGCACCCAGGTATGTCTGAATGAGCTTGTGGCTCAAGAAGGCTCCGTGGTGCAGCATGCAGGTGCTGGAACTGTTGAGCCCCGGGAAAATCCAAAAACGGAGGTCCCCATGGGGCGAGGTGATATCCAGGTCGGTGTCGGCACAGCGGTTCAGGTAGTCGTAGGCGGCGTTGTTCACTGCGCAGCGGCGGAAGAGGGCGCCGTCGCTTGCTGTACTGACATGTACGTCCAGCCCTTGCGGACCTGCATTCCCCAAAGTGCTCACGGAAGCGGGAATGATAATCCAGTTAAAGCCTATGCAGAAGCCTTTTTCGTTCTGGAAAACCAGCCGGTAACGTGGATTGCCGGAGAAGGTTTTCCCCATTTGGTAATAGCCGTCCCGGTTGGTGAAGCAGGTGGCAATCTTTACAAAGATGTTGCAGACTACTTTTACGCCGGCTACGCCAAAGGGCTTTCCGCCGCTGAAGTTCGGGTCTTCAATGGTAACCCGTCCGGACGGAGCGATGGCCGGCCCTTTGGTATCGGCTGCCAGCAGGTCCTCATTTCCTGTAAGGCGGTAGGCCTCCCGCTCCACCAGGTCCCAGTCAATCCCAAAGTCGCCGCGGGTGGTAGGGTCGTGCTCCGACATATAGCATTCGTCCAGAAGCTCATAGCGGATGCCTTCCGGGAATACAAAGTCCTGAGGGACAACGGCATACTGCCAGGTAATGGCGTCTTCGGCCACTTCCGGGTCCTGGTAGTAGTCGCCTTCCTGCAATATCTTATAGTCCATGGGGTGGTCCATCAGGTACAGCCCCAGCTCTTCCTGCAGCACCTTCAACTGCCCGTCATTGGCAGGAAGGAAGCGTACGTACAGGTCCGTGGCGGAAATGTCGTACCGCCCGGCCTTGGTGGGGTAGGCTTTGGTGAGTGCCTTCCGCATGTTCTCCACCGTGTATGGGTCCTCCAGTTTTTCACCCAATTGGATCATGCCATGCGTAAGGGTACTTTCGGGAGTTCGGACGGAATTGCCTTCCAGCCCATCATGGTCATTACAGGCCCCCAGGGCCAGCAGAACCGTCAACAAAGAGACAAATCGTTTCATAGCGTTACATTTTTTTGTTCCCTGCAAAGCTCAGAAAACTTATCCGTGTAAAAAAAATAGAAACGTTTATTTTCAAAACAGGCCTTACAAGCCCCTGGAAGCCCCATTTTTTCAAAAAACCAAACGGATAAATTTAAATTTTCAGGGCCGATTCGGCTCTACAGGCCCGTAGAAGGCCGATTATCCGTTTAAAAATGGGGCCCAAAAACCGTTATCGGCCCTATGCATTTGTCCTTTTTGCGGAAAAATTGTAAATTTGCCGGATTTTATAGAAACGACTATGCAGGACATCAGAAACATTGCCATCATCGCCCATGTTGACCATGGCAAAACCACGCTCGTGGACCGCATGATTTACCAGGCCAACCTGGTGAGGAAGCCCGAAGACCTTGGAAACCTCATCCTGGACAACAACGACCTGGAACGCGAACGCGGCATCACCATTCTCGCCAAGAACGTTTCGGTGATTTATAAAGGCGTGAAAATCAATATTATCGACACTCCCGGCCACAGTGACTTTGGTGGAGAAGTGGAGCGCGTGCTCAACATGGCGGACGGTGTGCTGTTGCTGGTGGATGCCTTCGAGGGCTGCATGCCGCAGACGCGTTTCGTGCTCAACAAGGCCATCGACATGGGAAAGAAGCCCATTGTGGTCATTAATAAGGTGGACAAACCCAACTGCCGCCCGGACGAGGTGCAGGAGGAGGTTTTCGAACTCATGTTCAACCTGGGCGCCAACGAGGACCAGCTGGACTTCAAGACCATTTACGGCAGCGCCAAGCAGGGCTGGATGTCCAAGGACTGGAAGCAGCCCACGCAGGATATCACCGCTCTGCTGGACACCATCCTGGAGGAAATCCCGGCCCCGGAAATCAAGGAAGGAACGCCCCAGATGCTGGTTTCCTCGCTGGAGTATTCCCCGTACGTGGGCCGTATCGCCGTGGGCCGCGTCACCCGCGGTTCGCTCAAGACCGGCATGCCGGTGAGCCTGTGCAAGCGGTACGATATCATCGAAAAGAGCAAAATCAAGCAGCTGATGGTGTTCGAAGGCCTGGGCAAGGCCAACGTGGATGAGGTCCAGTGCGGTGACATCTGCGCCGTCGTGGGCATCGAAGGTTTTGAAATTGGCGATACCATTGCCGATTTCGACAATCCGGAGGCCCTGCCGCCCATCGCTGTCGATGAACCCACCATGAGCATGATGTTCATGATCAACAATTCGCCCTTCTTCGGCAAGGACGGCAAGTTCGTCACGTCGCGTCACCTGAAGGACCGCCTGGAGAAAGAGCTGGAAAAGAACCTGGCGCTGCGCGTAAAGCCCGGTGTCAATGCCGACAGTTTCGTGGTCTATGGCCGTGGCGTACTGCACCTGAGCGTGCTCATCGAGACCATGCGCCGCGA
>DFFY01000052.1:13950-24327 GCA_002371115.1 Bacteroidales bacterium UBA3764 | reverse complement strand
AGCCCAAGGTGCTGGACAAGACCATTGGCGGCAAGCGCTGCGAGCCCATCGAGGAGCTCTCCATCGAGGTCCCGGAGCAGTTTGTAGGCGCCGCCATCGAGCTGAGCACCCGCCGCAAGGGCGCCCTCATCCGCATGGAACCGCGCGGAGACCGGACGCTGCTGGAGTTCGAAATCCCTACCCGCGGCCTCATGGGCCTGCGCTCGAACCTGCTCACCGCATCCCAGGGAGAGGCCATCGTTGCCCATCGTTTCAAGGAATACCAGCCGTACAAGGGCGATATCGAGATGCGTACCAACGGTTCGCTGGTGTCGCTGGAAACCGGCGAGGCCATTGCCTACTCCATGAACAAGCTCCTGGACCGCGGCCGCTTCTTCGTGGAGCCCGGTGAGGAAATTTACGGTGGACAGGTAGTAGGGGAGCATACGCGTGACAGAGACCTGAATATCAATATCTGCAAAACCAAGAAACTCACCAACGTGCGCGCCTCCGGCTCGGACGAGAAAGTAGTGCTGCCTCCGGCCATCAAGTTCTCCCTGGAAGAGGCCCTGGAGTACATCCAGGAAGACGAACTGGTGGAGATTACGCCCAACCACATGCGCATGCGCAAGATTCAGCTGGATCCGCTGGACCGGAAAAGAAATTCCGGCACGGAGGACTAAGCAGATTTGTTATTCCGAAAATTATTTGTAACTTTGCACCCCTTAATCTGTTTTTGTGGATATGAAAAGCATTGTCATACCCCTGACCGATTGGGCTGCCGGAGAGCGGAAGTTCCGCTATTTGGCAGATACAGAGTTCTTTCAAAGTTTTGACAACACTGAAATCCAGGACGCCCATGTCAACGTGGAAATCACGGTAAGGAAGGAAGGTCACGGGAAGGTGGAGGCTGTACTCCGCCTGGGCGGCACGGTCACCGTGCCCTGTACCCGCTGTCTGGAAGCCCTTACCCTTCCCGTGGAAGCGGAACCTTCAGAGGTGCTCACCCCCGGTGAGTCCCCGGAGTGGGACCTGAGTCAGGCGGTATATGACTATGTATGTCTATCACTGCCCATACAGCGGGTCCATCCGGAAGGGGAGTGCAACCCCGACACCGTCCGGTTTCTGAGTCAGGTGGAGCGCTCGGACGAGGAGGCTGCTGCGAGCAGCCCGTTCGCCGCCCTGAAAGGACTTTTTGACAGTAAATAAACAATTAAAAAAGATAAACCATGGCACATCCGAAACACAAACTCTCCAAGCAGAGAAGAGACAAACGGCGTACGCATGACTTCGCACCCGTTCCCACGCTCAGCGTCTGCCCCAACTGCGGCGCAACTGTGATGTATCACCGTGTATGCCCTGAGTGCGGCTACTATCGCGGTCGTCAGATCATCGAAAAGAGCGCCGAGTAATCAGCGCTTTTTTCGTCATTCCCGACCCCGATCGGGAATCACCGGGCCCGGTAGTTCAACGGATAGAACGGAAGTTTCCTAAACTTTAAATAGAGGTTCGATTCCCCTCCGGGCTACAAGAAAGACCTGCCAGACCGGCAGGTCTTTCTTGTAGCCCATAATAGTCTTCGACAATGAGGGGCATGCCCCTCAAACTCCCCAGCCCTCTGGGCTCCTTTTGTCGCCATACCCAAATGACCTCCTGTAAACCATTAGATTTCCGTTTTAGTTATTAATCGGCAGTGACGATGTAAGGATAATTATCCTTGTCCGAGTCGGTATTCTCTTTCACGGAATAGCCTGCGGGGATAGTGATTTTGCTCCGGCCCATATAACCGGCCGTGGTGGCAGGATTGAAAGCGAACTTGCCACCATAGATGGTGACGGGGCTTTGGTTATAATCCGCATCCGGATTGGAATCAAAGTGGAGTCCGAATTTACCGCCGTAGATGATGACGGATCCGTTTTTTCCGTAGGTGCTGAACCCAACGTATTCCCCGCTTTTCACGACATAATGGTGTCCGTCGGTATAGACGCCCTGCTCACCGTTTCCCACTTTGAGGTTGTCCAGAACAACCGTTCCGACGTATTCCGCTCCCCAGCCGACGTTTCCGTCCAGCAGGTTGGTGACGGTGCCGTTGCAGAGCAGGACCAGACGCCCGAGGGTGTTGTTTCTCATATGGACATTGTAGACTTTGTGCCCGTTTAAATTAATGATTCCGCTCTGGCGGGTGACGATTTGAGTTCCGTAGGTTATGTCGTTGTCCAGGATCCAGCAAGGAATCCCCGTTGTGCAGTTGTTGAATGCATCCAGACTGTTTACCTCCACGAAGTGGTCGGGGACCGTAATGTCTATACTGCTGGTGAATCCTCCGTCCACGGTTTTGGCTGTAATGGTTGCCGCCCCATCCCTTAGGGCTGACACCAGGCCGTTTTCATCGACCGTAGCGACTTCCGGGTTGGAGCTGCTCCAGGTGACACGGTTGTCGATGGCGTCGTCGGGGAGCACTTTCGCACGGAGCTGGACGTATTCTTCCGGGAGCATCGGTTCCACTTCCGCGTTAAGGATAAGAACACCGCTTGCGTGCGGACGGTCGCCGTAGACGGCGCGGACGGAGCAGCCGATGTAACGATCCCAGCCCGCGAGCCGCGGCCAGCCTTCGGAGACTCTGAAACAATAAGCGGAATACGGCGGAAGCCCTTCCGAATATAGCGAAGAAGACCAGTAGTATCCCTGTGACTCCTTATCATAATTGCGATCGGAAGCCACCATATAGCCAGCCAGCGGAAGATATATGGACGCTCCGTTAATATTGCTGGTCACTTTTGCCACCTTGACGCCATAGAGCTCCGTGAACTCCAGTGAGCAGTTTTCCACCAGTTCGGCCCACTCGGCCTGGGAGGGCATACGCCACTTTTCTCCGTACCGTGCCGCATAGCTTTCTACGGCCGCATCGTCCTCCGGATCCAGAATAAGCTTCCCGTCGGGCGCTCCTTCTCCAACCCAATAACTTGCATCGCTGTAATCACCGAAGTATTTAGTGAAAAAGTAATCACCGTTTACATTCTTAATGTGCTTGCAATAATCCCATTCATACACTTCCTGCTCATAGCAATTGCCCCAGGAAAAATAGTATCCCCAAAGATTCAAGGCCGAGACGAATTCACCATAGTCTCTCAGGGCAACGGCGCCTACGTTTCTGTCTGCCCATTTGACGGACAGACCCATATCCACCATTTTGGGCTTGTCGCTAGCCACGATGATATGGCAGGAGGCCGATTTACCTCCCGCTTTGGCGGTAATGGTGACCTCCCCTTCTTCATGGGCAACCACCTCGCCGCCTTCAACGGTTGCGATGGCAGGGTCGGAAGTCTCCCAGGTAACGGTTTTGTCAGTAGCATTTTCCGGGAGCACCGTGGCTGTAATGCAGTGGACCACTACCTCCGGCCACATCAGGGCTTCATTGTTGTCCAGCGTGACGGATTCCACGGGAATCCCTGCCGGCGGTTGAGGGTCCGGGTCCGGAGTCGGATCCACGGAAGGCTTGGTTTCCGGCTTGCATCCGGCAATGGCAATCAGCAGCATAGCTGCGGCAAAAAGTCTTTTCATAATCGTGTCGTTTTGCACAAAGATAGCCGGACGCCGGAAAGACGAGGTCACAATTCAAATAAAACAGGGTCGCAATTCTTTGAAAGTTGCTTACCCAAGTTGAGTTCAGTAATTTGCGGCGAAATGCGCCATATGCTTTTACCGAACTTGGCGTGTCTATGTTAAGCGGTGTCCTTACTTCGGAGAGAGCCATTCATTCCCACAGGGCCGGGAAATCCAAAATGCGGGAGGCGTTTTCCGGGTGAAATAGCAAGTACTTGAAATCCTGTGCTTTGAGACGAAAATCCGTCCTGGCGCACACCTGCTTCATCCGGTATCTCAGCTCCTCGCCGGTTGCAATGCCCTCCCGCTGCGAAAGATAGTTCATATCCGCTTCGCTTCTGGAGCACAGAAACATGGCATCATAGAAATCCCGGCCTTTTCCGCGGTGGAGAATGGTGGAAAGTTTCATTGCATACAGCGTGGCGTCTGAAGGTGAGGGTATCCTGAAATAGATTCCGTCTCTGTTCACAGTGAACATCTCTCGCTGATAATCTACTCCCTGGTCCTGAGCCTCAATCTTCAACACGAACTTCTTTTCCCGGTAAGGGGACAATCCCAGGTCGTAAAGCAGCTGCGGGAATTGAATGGTCCTGCGGAAAGCTGTCAGGGCATCACTCTCCTTTTCCTTGGCGACAGCAGGAAGACCGTTCCGCCTTAGAAAGCGGACGACATCATCGGTCAGACTTGCGAACTCCTCCTGCGAGAGATTCTTGCAATCAAAGTCCAGATCCTCGGAAAACCGGTCAATCTGCCTGAGGAGTCGTAGGGCGGTGCCGCCGATAAATGTCAGTTTCCCAATCAGAGAGTGGGAGGATAAAAAGTCCAGGACCATCAGCTCCAGGTATTCCTTATAGAGTTGGATGTCCGTGTCCGGACTTTCCGGAAAACCGGGATAAAAGGCTCTGATGTTTTGCAAGTCAAGCATAGGTATTCTCCATTACTGCGGCTCTTTGTGAGAGAGCCCTATTGTCAAATCGCTCTAAATAGGCACGGAAACGCTTCCAGTCAAATTCTTCGCGCATGGCATCCCTGTCAAGGCGAAGATTCTCCATATCGCGGTCCGATTTGTATTCAGGGTGGAAGTAAAGCAGGTCCAGCAGGGCTTTCTCCGGGGTTGCCATAAGAGAGGGCAAACCGTCCCTCGGTTGGATGGGCTTATATCCGAAAAACAGGTTCGGGGAAACGTGACGATAGGAATAATAACCGATCGGGGTGTCAAATACGGCGGTCTTCAGCGTACTCACAGATGTAAGCGCAAGGACAGTTTCAGGGATTATTTCGTGCCACGAGAGGACATACTCCAGGCTGAGGTAGGACGGACAATAGATTTTACCGGCCGCTGCCATACGCACGTCCGCCATTCCTGCCTCATCGGGGAAAAGGTACCAGCCCTGGCGGATGCGCAGGATTTTTCCCTCGCCCTTCCAGCGCCTGAGGTTGGAGGAAAGGCTGTTGTCGCTGCTTCTCTCTATACTGTTCAAGGAAAAAACACCTTGCCCCGAGTATTGCTTTTTGAATTCGTAATAGTTCATTATATTTCCGAAACTGTGCAAATATACACAATTTCGGAAATAGAACAAAGGGTTAGACAAAGACAATCACTGATAATGTTGTCCCAGATCCATAACTCAGGCCCTACAGAACCTGCTGGTAGGCCAGGCGCGGGTCGCCGGAGGCCAGCATAATGCCCTTGGCCGCCTCCAGGACGGTCATTATGCGGGGCACATCGGCTGGGATGGCAAGCCTTATCGTCATATCCCGGCCCCGTCGGTGAAGGATTCCACGGCGCTGCCCTGCAGGATGCGGGAGTGGGGCGGAACGGAATGCGTGAGCCACACATTACCCCCAATCACGGAGCCTTCTCCGATGGTGATATTCCCCAGAACCGTGGCATTGGAGTAAACGGTGACATCGTCCTCTAAGTGCGGATGGCGGGGAATGTCGCGCGGGAGGCCGCATTCGTCATAGACAAAATTCTTGGCGCCCAGCGTAACGCCTTGATACAAAGCACAATTATTGCCGATAACCGCCGTTGAACCAATGACGATGCCGGTGCCATGGTCGATAGCCAGCCCTGCGCCAATCTGCGCCGCCGGATGAATGTCGATGCCCGTCTGCGCATGGGCCAGCTCGGTGAGCATGCGCGGAATCAGCGGCACGCCCAGCCGGTACAGCAAATGGGCGGAGCGGTAGTGCAGCAGGGCCGTAACGGCCGGATAGCAGTACACAATCTCCCGCTGGTCCACGGCCGCCGGATCGTTCTTGCCGATAGCCTCTACGTCGCTGCAAACCAGCTCTTTAATGCACGGAAGGCCGTCCACGAACTGAGCAGCAATCTCCGCCGATGCCAGTGACGTCACAATATCCCGGATGTTGCGCACGGCATATTCCGTATGCACTGCGCTGTACATGGGGAACACCACGTCTTTCACATTGTCCATCAGCAGCCGGAGCCGCTCTACCGTTTCTTTGATGGAATTCATTGCAGGGGATAATTCTGGTAGTCGAACAGCGGAGTGGAGAGGTAACGCTCGCCGGTGTCCGGCAGCAGTGCCACGATGGTTTTTCCGGCATATTCCGCCTGCCGGGCAAGCTGGAGTGCCGCCGCATACGCCGCGCCGGAAGAAATGCCCACCAGGAGGCCTTCGTTCCGGGCCAGCAGGCGCGCTCCCCGCACGGCGTCATCGTCCTGAATGGGGAGGACCTTGTCCACAACGCCGGCGTCGTAAGTGTTGGGGATAAACCCTGCGCCGATGCCCTGGATTTTGTGCTTGCCGGCCACGCCGGTAGTGAGGACGGCCGAGCCCGCCGGTTCCACGCCCACAATTTGGATATCGGCCTTGTGTTTCTTCAAGGCCTTGCCGCTGCCGGAAAGCGTGCCGCCGGTGCCGATGCCTGCAACAAACACGTCCACCCGGCCGTCTGTGGCGGCCCAGATTTCCTCGCCGGTGGTGCGCTCGTGGGCGGCTGGGTTGGCGGGATTGTCGAACTGGCCCAGAATCACCGCGCCGGGAATCTCCTTCAGCAGCGCATTGGCCTTGTCGATGGCGCCTTTCATGCCCTCCGCACCAGGCGTGAGCACCAGCTGGGCGCCATAGGCCCTGAGCAAATTGCGACGTTCCTGGCTCATGGTTTCGGGCATGGTGAGGATGACTTTGTAGCCCTTGGAAATGCCCACCCAGGCCAGTCCTACGCCGGTATTGCCGCTGGTGGGCTCGATGATGGTGGCGCCGGGCGCCAGGAGGCCTTTCCGCTCCGCATCCTCAATCATGGACAGGGCCACGCGGTCCTTGACGCTGCCGCCGGGGTTGAAGTATTCGAGTTTTACAAGGATATCGGCCTGCTGTCCCTCCACAGGACGCAGTTTCAAGAGGGGCGTGTTGCCGATGAGGTCGGTTAGTTTGGAATAAATCATGGTAGGATGTCCGTTTAAAAGGGAGTACGCATACTCAGGTCCTCTGGGTGCGGATTCTGACCTCGTTCAGTTCTTCTTCCGAGAGCATTCTTCCCATGGAGCGGAAGGAGTTTTCCGGCATGTCGTGGACCCATTGCAGCACAAAGGCATCCAGGGAGTTGGAGAAGTCCGGGTCCACATTGAACCCTACCACCCGTGCCCCAAAGGAGACATACTTGCGAAGGAGAACCGGCAGGCGGTACTGTCCGTCGCTCAGCGCCAGGATAAGACGGTCCAGGTCGTCCAGGCTGTGGCAATTGACCAGCAGGCTGTCCGGATTTACGCGGAGGAAATCCGGCTGGAAGGGATGGCCGGGTTTTACCATGGAGGCGGCATCCAGTGCGGAGCAGTTCTTGAGCATAAAGTGCACAATAAGGCTCTTGTAGAAGTAGGGGATGCTGTTGCTGATGCTGGCGGGGCCAAGGGTGTACTCCATGCCGGGAATGCGCCCGATGGAGGTAAGGATACCGGACATCAGGAGCTTGAGGGTGGTCACATCCCGCTGATACTGGGGGAGAATAATGGTGCGGCCCAGCTCCATGGCCTTGGGTAAATAGGGCGTGAGACCTTCCTGGAAGTGGAACAGGGAGTCCGAGTAAAAGCTGCGGGCTCCTTCCGGCCGTGCCATGAGCTCACTGCCCACGCCAATGCGGTAGGCACCGGCAATCTCCTGGTTGGAAATACTCCACAGGATGAGCTGTCTGTAGTAAGTATCGTATTGGTCGGTGTCCTGCGGCAGTCCGGTGCCTTCGCCTACGGCACGGAACACCATTTCCCTCAGACGCGCGAGTTCTTTCATGGTGTTGGGAATTTCCGCAGAGGGAACCAGGTAGCAGCGGTAGTCGCCGGAGGTAAAGACCACGCGGTTGGTAACGCGTTCCATTTCTTCCCGTACCAGTGCGGGATCTACCGGGGCGGCCAGCGGTTGCAGATGGGTTTGTGTTTCTGCCACAGGCTCTTCCTGACACTGTGCTTCCAGCGCGTAGGTGCGGTTGCGGATATAGGTGGATAGCGTGTGCGGGTCCATGTCGGCGTATTCGGAGGGCTGGATGGGTTGGCCAATCCGCACTTTTACCAGGGCGCCCCGCTTGTTGAACAGCTCGTGCACCAGGCGGATGGTGCGCAAATAGGGGTTGATTTTACCCAGGCGGTGAAAGGTAGGGGAGTTGGCTGCGTCAAAGTAGATGGGAATCACCGGTACTTGTGCCCGCTTGATGAGCTTGGCGATGGTTAAAGACCAGGGAATGTCTTCAATGACGGGCCTGGTTCCCAGCGCCGTACGCCGTTCCGCTTTCTGATAGGTGGAAACTTCTCCGGCGGGAAAGAAGCCCAGGCATCCGCCCGCTTGAAGGGTTTCTTGGCAGATGCGCATGCTGTTAATGTTCCGGGCATCCAATTTCCCGGAAAAATTGTCAACGGGCAGGAAACAATCCGCCAGCTCCGAAATCAGGGACAGCAGGTAGGTGGTCATGATTTTGAAGTCCGCGCGCCGATGACCCACCAGGTCACAGAGGATAAGGCCGTCTATACTGCCGACAGGATGGTTGGATACGGTGATGAAAGCGCCTTCCGCAGGAATGCGGGCCAGTTGTTCTTCCGGAACTTCATAACCGGCGCCAATCTCCTTGATGACGTCGCGGGAAAAGTCAGGAGCACTTTCTCCGGCAAATTTGGGCCGGGTTTTATTCACCTTGTCTATCTCCAGCACTTTAATGATGATACTGGCGGTCAGTTTCCCCAGGGCCCCTTTGAGCCCCAGCATGTCCCGTAGTTTTTCAGGACCCAGTACAGCTTCGTTTTCTTTCATAGGTTATTGCGCGATAAAAGCGTAAGTAATGGTCCCCATCTGCCTTGCCGGAGCGGTAGGGGAGGCCGAAAATTTGGACAGGCGGGCGGCACGGGTTGCGAATGTCCGCAGGCATTCATCGGCCGAAGAGAGACTGTTGTCCACTTTTGCGTTGACCACTGCGCCCTGGTTGTTCACCGTAATGATAACAGTCACTTCTCCCGCCCCATAGCAGCGGTATGCCGGAATGGGCAGGTGCGAGGCCTTGCGGCCGTCCAGGCTCCAGGACAGGACCGACGGACCGCTGTAGGTCCGGGGCTCTTCTTTCTGTTCCTTCACGGGCTCCGGTTTGGCTGCGGCATAGGCGTCGGGCTCTTCCTGCCGGTTCTGCCCGTCCCGCAGTTCCTGAGCCAGACGTTCGGCATCCTTGTACAGTTGGTCTGCATCAATCCCTTTGTCGTCCTTCAGGGTACTGCGGTCCACGGCCACATTCCGCATTTCCGAACTGCGCAGGGCTGTGGCCGCTTGCAACATACGCTCCAGGTCCTGTTCCGCCAGCTCGTGCAGTTCCGCCTGTTCCTGCTGCCGCTCCAGCTCCTCCTGCTGCGTGAAATCCAGCACAAAGCTGTTTTCCCGCTGCACTTCGTATCCAATCCGGACTACCAGCAATACGATAATCACCGCGAGGTGAACGCTCACGGTGATGTACAGTCCTGCTTTGCGGTCCGGGCTCAGTTTCATTTGCGGCGTTTGGTCTTTTTCTGCTGCAGCGCCTTCTCCACAGTGGTAGTAAGGATGTCTATGGCTACTTTGTTGTGCCCGCCCTGCGGAACAATGATGTCTGCATAGCGCTTGGACGGCTCGATGAACTGCAGGTGCATGGGCTTCACCGTGTCACAATAATGCTCGATGGCGGTTTCAATGGTGCGGCCGCGCTCTGCGATATCCCGCACGATGATGCGCATGAGGCGGTCATCGTCGTCGGCGTCCACAAAAATCTTGATGTTCATCTGGTCCCGCAGCTCCTTGCAGGTGAAGATGAGGATGCCTTCCACAATAATGACATCTGCAGGCTCCACCGTAATGGTTTCTGTGGTGGAACGGGAGCAGGTGAGATAGGAATATATCGGCTGCTGGATGGTTTTCCCGCTCTTGAGTTCACGGATTTGCTGGCACATGAGTTTCCAGTCAATGGCGTCCGGGTGGTCGAAGTTGATGTTCTTCCTCTCTTCCACGGGAACATGGCTGGAGTCCTTGTAATAGGAATCCTGCGGGATAACCACCACGCGGCCCTGCAATTGGTTGACGATGGTTTTTACAACCGTTGTTTTTCCGGAACCGGAACCTCCGGCAATACCGATTACGAGCATAATTATATAAGGTTAGAATTCTGCGTTTTTAGGGGTGCGGGGGAAGGGAATAACGTCGCGGATGTTGGCCATGCCGGTGACAAAGAGCAGCAGGCGCTCGAAGCCCAGGCCGAAGCCGCTGTGCGGAACGCTTCCGTAACGGCGCGTGTCGATATACCATTCCAGGTTCTTGCGGGACATGCCCA
>DFFY01000052.1:11653-13909 GCA_002371115.1 Bacteroidales bacterium UBA3764 | reverse complement strand
TTGCGGGACATGCCCAGCTCGTCAATACGCTGCTCCAGCTTTTCCAGGGAGGCTTCACGCTCGCTGCCACCGATAATCTCGCCAATCTTGGGGAAGAGCACGTCCATGCCGCGTACCGTACGGCCGTCTTCGTTCTGCTTCATGTAGAAGGCTTTGATATCCTTGGGGAAGTCGATGAGGATGACGGGCTTCTGGAAGTGTTTCTCTACCAGATAACGCTCGTGCTCGCTCTGGAAGTCCGTGCCCCAGTGCACCGGGTACTCGAACTTCACGCCGCTCTCCACGGCTTTCTCCAGGATTTCCACGGCTTCCGTGTAGGTGACCTTCTGGAAGGCGATGCCAAGGACTCCCTTCATGCGCTCGATGAGGCCGTCGTCGTATTTGTCGTTCAGGAACTGGAGGTCATCCATGCAGTTGTCCAGGGCATACTGCACCAGGTATTTCACGAATTCCTCTGCCAGGGCCATGTCGTCATTGATGTCGTAGAAGGCCATTTCCGGCTCAATCATCCAGAACTCCGCCAGGTGGCGCGGGGTGTTGGAGTTCTCTGCGCGGAAGGTGGGGCCGAAGGTATAGATTTCACCCACGGCCGTGGCTCCCAGCTCACCTTCCAGCTGGCCGGATACGGTGAGGGACGTTTTTTTGCCGAAGAAGTCCTTGCTGAAGTCCACGTTGCCTTTCTTGTCCAGCGGAATGTTCTTGAGATCCAGGGTGGTTACCTGGAACATGTCGCCGGCCCCCTCTGCATCGCTTTCCGTGATGAGCGGGGTATGCAGGTACACGAAGCCCTTCTCGTTGAAGAACTTATGGATGGCGAAGGCCATGGCGTTGCGGATGCGGAGAACCGCGCCGAAGGTGTTGGTCCTAAGGCGCATGTGGGCCACGCTGCGGAGGTATTCCAGGGTGGTGTCCTTCTTCTGGAGCGGGAAGCGCATGGGGTCGCAGTCTCCTATGACCTCAATCTCGCGGGCCTGGATTTCCACGGCCTGTCCGCTGCCCATGGAGGCTACCAGCTGTCCTTTTACGGCCAGGGAAGCCCCCGTGGTCACGCGTTTGAGGAGCTCTTCACTGAAGAGCTCCGTATTGGCCACGATTTGGATATTATTGATGGTGGACCCGTCGTTGAGGGCGATGAACTTCACTTGTTTGTTGCCTCGCTTGGTGCGTACCCAGCCTTTGGCCAGTACTTCCCGGCCCGGCTCCGAGGCGAGCAGAGCCTTGATTTTGGTCCTTTTCACAGTTTCCATAATTTCCTATACTTCAAATCATGCAAATATAACATTTCTTCGCCAATTCGGCAACCCTTTCGGGGCAGGAGGGTCAGGTATTCTTTTTTATAGGGCGAATCGGACGCTTCAATCCGCTTCCGGAGGCGGGTTTTGATGCGGCTGGCATCTTCCGGACCGCCCAGGCCGGCCATGAGGGCGATAAACTGATTGGTGAACCCGGCGGCTGTATAACTGAACACCAGGATGGATTTTCGGGACAGGGTGGGGAAGTCTGCGTGCAGGCGGGACAGGATGCCGTGCATTTCCCGCTCCATCTTTTCCTGCAGCATTCCTGGCGCCTTAGGACCGCCAAGTATCTTCTGAAGGGCCTCCATACACCGTTTCCGGCGATAGTCATCCGAGAAGTGGAGCTGTTCGGCTTCCAGCCATTGGGTGGCAAATACGGCCAGGCTCACCAGCTCGTGGTGCATGAATACGCTTTGCAGCTTTCTGCGGGTGCTGCGTCCCATTTTGGCTTTTGTTTTCATGTTACTTTAGCGTTTAGATAAGTGAAAATGGAGGCGCTAAAGTAGCCCAAATGGAACACAAAAAAAGCAGCCCCGAAGAGCTGCTTTTAAATAGAGAGATGTAATCCCTTAGTCTTTCGCCGGTTTACGGGCGGAATACATGATTTTAAGGGCGGAGCAGCGGCGCAGCTCCTGTTTTACATCGGAGACGATACCCATGCGGACGTCCTGGTCCACCTTGAGGTTCACGGTCATCAGGGACCGTTCTGCCTCGGACATGGCGTCACGTTCTGCGGCGATAAAGTCGCGGATATCTGCAACTGTCTTGAAAGAGTCGTTGAGCTGGATACGGGCATCGGTACCGTACATGGCCTGATACTGCAGGGTAGGGGAACCGATGAGAATATTGGCGCTCAGGTCTTTTCTCTCCAGTTTGGCAACCTCGGAGGCAACAGGTACAGTAACCTTTACCTTCTGCTCCGTTTCACGCATCTGCGTGGTCACCATGAAGAAGAACAGGA
>DFFY01000052.1:9860-11571 GCA_002371115.1 Bacteroidales bacterium UBA3764 | reverse complement strand
TGAACACGATATCGGACAGGGAGTTCGATGATGCCTCCGGGACTTCCTTCTTATTGCTGGAACTTCCAAATTTTGACATAATGCTTACCTCCTATTATTTTTTACCGGTATCCTTAGGCTCTGCCTCGGAGATGTTCTGAGGCACAGCCTTCTTAACAATGTCCTGCTCAGCTTCGGTGAGTTTGGAGAACTTTTTGCCAAAGTTGGCTCTGGCGAAGTCGTCGCGGAGTTCGTTCACGGCCTTCACCAGCTCATTCTGTACCTCAAGGTATGCCTGATAACTGGTACCACGGTCGTTCTGCAGGGAGATAACACCCTTGGAGACCATGTAGGTTTTACCCTCAATTTCCTTGGGCTCCTTTTCCGGGAGGTTGGGGTCATTGGTGGGGTTGGTGAGGAACTCTTTGATTTTGTCTTTCAAGTATAAGATATCCATGGGCTCGCTACCGGCAAACAACTTATCGGCAGAGTTGATTCTGACGATGATGATGTTACGGCGGTTCACCTTCTGGTCCTGGGCCTGTTTGTCATCAGGGATAGGAGGAAGGCGGCGCTGCAGACCGGACTGGTCCCCCATGGTGGTAGTCATGAGGAAGTAGCACAGCAGCAGGAATGCAATGTCTGCCGTAGAGCCGATTGTTGAAATTTTTCTTCTTGCCATGGTTTCTCTTATTTTTTGCGGATGGCCATAATGACTTCACCTGCGATGATCGAAAGGATGGCGCAGCCACCTACGATGTAAGCGAGGTTGAGGATGGTGTCGGTCATTTTGAGCTCAGAAGCGGTCGGGGGCTGGGGACCGGAGAATCCGATTGCCGGGTTGCCCGGGGAAATCAGATACACAAGGCCGGCCAGGACGGCTGCGCCAAGCACGTAAATGCCGAGTTTAACAAGACTCTTAGGGTCGGTGATGGCGCGGATGTAGATACCCACGCAAATCACGGCTGCGAGGGCGATGCCCAGCACGATGTATGCCCAGGTAAGGAGCACGTTCGTTGCGGCACCGTCATTGGCCTCGAATCCCGTAAAGAAACCCCAGACCAGCACGCAGACGCTCAGGCCCATGAGGACCCAGAGGACAATCTTGAAAATTTTAGCGTATTTCTGGTTTTCCATTGTAATTGGAATTTAAGGGGTTAACTTATTTCTTCTTGTTGTATTTTACCATAGCGTCCACGAAGCGGATGGAGGAGTCTTCCATGTCGATGGACAGCGCATCAATCTTGGCAATGATGTAGTTGTAGAAGATCTGGAGGATCATAGCAACGATAAGACCGCCCACAGTGGTGATGAGGGCCACCTTCATACCGCCGGCAACAACGTTCGGGGAAATATCACCGGCTGCCTGGATGGCGTCGAAGGCCTGAATCATACCGATAACGGTACCAAGGAATCCCAGGGACGGGGCGATACCGATGAACAGAGCCAGCCAGCTGAGGCCGTTCTCCATGAGGCTCATCTGAACACCGCCATAGGAAACGATGGTCTTTTCCACTACATCTACGCCCTGGTCTGCGCGGAGCAGGCCCTGATAGAAGATGCTGGCCACGGGACCGCGGGTTTCACGGCATACTTTCTTTGCTTCTTCGATACCGCCTTTTTCAAGAGCAGCTTCCACGGCCTCGAGGAGTTTGGTGGTGTTGGTCTTGGAGAAAGCCAGGTACAGGATGCGCTCAATGGCGATAGCCATACCAAGGATAAGGCAGATGAT
>DFFY01000052.1:194-9804 GCA_002371115.1 Bacteroidales bacterium UBA3764 | reverse complement strand
AGGGACATGAAGCCTGCACCACCTTCGATGAACTTGGTCTTAAGAGCCTGGTGGAGGGGAACTTCCTCACCGGAACCGGCGAACAGATCCACAACCTCTTCAGCTTCTTCTACCTGCTGAGCAGCGGCGGGGGCGGCAGCCTCCTCCTGAGCGGAAGCGATGTTTGCAGTGAAGGTCATAAGACCGGCGACTGCCAAAAACATGAAAAACTTTTTCATAATTGTTTTTGTGTTGTTAGTTATTAAGTTGAATTAGTTAATGATAAAATTTCTCATTTGGTCGTGCAATTTAGGAATTATTTTCCAAACGGCCAAAGTTTATTTGCTTATTTCGCCACAAAGGTCTTTCTCCAACATGGTTTTCACCCACTTGTCATTGTCGCTTCTGCCCATGAGCGAGAACAGTTTTCCCAGGGCTGCTTCCGTGGTAATATCGGCCCCGGAGAGCACTCCGGCGTGCTTCAGGCTGGCTCCGGTGGCGTACAGGTCCATGTTCACCGTTCCGGCCTTGCACTGGGTTACATTGAGCAGAATCTTCCCGGCATCGCTGGCTTCTTTAATCAAATCCAGGAACCAGGGCTTGGAAAGGGCGTTGCCCGAACCGTATGTCTCTATGATGCAGGCGCGTGTCTGCGGGTCCGCCACGACGGCGCGCATCACCTGCGGGGTCATGCCGGGATGCACTTTGAGGATGGCCACACGTGTGTCCAGCTGGGACTGTACCCGGAGGATGGCGTCCCAATAAACGGGTTTGCGGATAATGTCCGTGTTGTAGCGGATGTTGATGCCGGCCTCTGCCAGGGGAGGGCAGTTGGGGGAGGCGAACGCATTGAATGCCTCCGCGCTGTATTTGGTGGAGCGGTTCCCCCGCAGCAGCTTGGAGTCAAAGTAAATGCACACTTCCGGCACCCTTGCGTGTCCTTCATGGTCCTTGGCGGCGGCAATTTCCACGGCCGAAATCAGGTTTTCCTTGCCGTCGGTCCGCGGTACGCCGATAGGAAGCTGGCTCCCGGTGAAGACCACCGGCTTGGTGAGGCCTTCCAGCATGAAGCTCAGGGCCGATGCACTGTAGGCCATGGTGTCTGTTCCATGCAGAATCACAAAGCCGTCATAGTCCTCGTAGCGCTCGCTGATAAGCTGCGCGAGCTGCACCCAGATGGCCGGTTCCATGTCCGAGGAGTCAATGAGCGGGTCAAAGGTAAAGGCGTCAATCTGCACGCCGAACTTGTTCAGTTCCGGCACTTCTTCCTTGATCTGGCTGAAGTCGAAGGGCTTCAGGGTGCCGTCCTGCGGGTCCTCCTTCATGCCGATGGTGCCCCCGGTGTAAATGATGAGTATGGACGATTTCATAGGTTAAACAAGCGTATGGCGTTATCCGTGGTGATGGTTTCGATATCGTTGAGGCTCAAGCCTTTAACTTCTGCCAGTTTGGCGGCGATGAGGGGCAGATAGGCGCTCTCGTTGCGCTTCCCGCGGTAGGGGGTGGGCGCCAGGTAGGGGGCGTCGGTCTCCAGCAGGATGTGCTCCATGGGGATGCGGGCCACAGCGGCGGGCAGTCCGGAATTCTTGAAGGTAAGCACCCCGCCTATCCCCACGGAAAAATCCCCGCTCCGCCTGGCGCGCTCATAAACTTCATAACTGCCGGAGAAGCAGTGCAGATTGCCCCTGAGGTGCAGGTGGCGGGCGTCCTCCAGGACGGCAAAAAAGTCCTCCCAGGCATCCCTAAGGTGGATGTTTACCGGCAAATCCAGCTTGGCCGCCAGCTCAAACTGCAAGCGCAGGACTTCCTTCTGCTCCTTGGCGAACTCCTTTCCCTCGTGATAATCCAGTCCGATCTCGCCAATGGCGGTAAAATTTGAATCTCCCGCCGCAAGGCGGTACACCTGGTCCAGTTCCTCCTTCCAGTCCGCGTTCACCGAGCCGGGATACAGGCCCAGCATCTGGTAGAGCACCCCCGGGTGATTCCGGCCCAACGCCCACATGGCCGGGCGCTCATGGCTGTCGATATCGGCCTGAATCATTTTCCCCACGCCTGCCTCCAATGCACGCTGAATGGCCGCCTCCGCAACCGGGAGCAGCCACTGGTCGTAGAAATGGGTATGCGTATCCACAAACATATCCACAAATATAAGAAATTATTCCCAAATGTAATGAGATACACGCGGCCTTTGGCCTCGGTATGACACTCATTCCCACTCCGGAGCGAGCGAGCAGCGGCGGAGCAGGTCCGTGCGCAGAAAGCCGGCGGCCTCCAGGGTGCTCACAGCCGTCATCACGGCGGCAAAAGGCCGGTGCAGGCAGGCCGACAGCTCCTCCACCGTCACGCCGCGGTTTTTCTGGACCATGAGGCCGGCGTCCAGTTCCGTGGACCCGTTCCCGAACTGCCGCCGGAGGGCATCGGCAAAGACATTTGCGCCTCCGGAAGCTTTCCGTGCCGGCGCCCCAAGTCCCAGCCGCGCCACCAGTTCTTCCGGCGTGGTGATGATTTCCGCCATGTTCTCATGGATGAGGGAATTGCACCCGGCGCTGCGGAGGTCGTCGGCCCGTCCGGGAAGCGCATGCACGTCCCGTCCGTAGTCCACCGCGTACCGTGCGGTCATCAGGGAACCGCCCTTGCTTTTGGATTCCACCACGACAACCGCCCGCACCAGCGCGGCGATAATCCGGTTCCGCCGCAGAAAATTCAGCGCCACCGGCGCCGTATCCATCGGGTAGTCCGTCACCAGAGCGCATCCCGGCGTGCCAACCATTTGCATGGCCAGGCGCTCGTGTTGCCAGGGATAAATTTTGTCGATGCCCGTGGGCAGTACGCCAATCGTCGGCAAAGCGCATTCCAGGGCTGTCTGGTGTGCAATTCCGTCGGCCCCCAGCGCCATGCCGCTGACAATGCAGGGCTGCACCCGGGCGCGCGCCATGGCTTCCACCAGTTTGCGGCACCAGGCCCGTCCATACGGACTCAGGTCCCGTGTCCCCACCACGCCCACCAGGGGACGCATTTCAAAGATTTGCGCAGGCGGCGTGCTTCCATTCAGGTAAAGGCCCAGCGGAGGGTCCGGAATTTCCCGCAGCGGGGACGGGTAGTCGTTGTCCAGGTAGCCCAGGAAGCGGAAGCCTTGCTCCTGCATCCGGGCCAGTTCCCTGTCCGCCCAGTCCAGCATGGCAGGCCCCACCTGCGCCACCAGCTCCGGATGTCCCGGGGCCTGCAGTTCCGGGGTGGAAAAAACAGCCATTGCACTTCCCGTCTTCTCCACGAGGCCCAGGGCCAGCCGCGGATGATAGCCAAAAATCTTGTTCAGCGCACACAGCGCCACTTGTTCGTCATGTTGCATCATGCCGCGAAAGTAGCACTTAGAAAACAAAAACAACGCAATCGTAAAAAAAATTGCGTTGTTTCACATGTTTTTTTGCTGTTTCTACCGATTCGGTAAAAAAATTACACGATAAGAAGGGCGTCTCCGTAGGGGCCGAACTTGTAGCCTTCCTTCAGCGCTTCCTCGTAGGCGGCCATCACCGGCTTGTATCCGCCGAAGGCCGCGACGCTCATGAGCATGGTGCTCTGCGGCAGGTGGAAGTTGGAGACGATGGCATCCGGCACGGAGTAGTCGTACGGCGGGAAGATGAACTTGTTGGTCCAGCCGTCGAAGGCATTTACCTCATGGGTGGTGGTTACGTATGTCTCCAGTCCGCGCATGACGGTGGCCCCGATGGCGCACACTTTTTTGCCGGAACGTTTGGCCCGGTTGATGATCGTGGCCGCCTCCTCGGTGATGATGAGCCGCTCGGAGTCCATCCGGTGCTTGGAGAGGTCTTCCACATCCACGCTGCGGAAGTGGCCTATCCCCATGTGCACGGTAATGAATGCCTTCTCGATATCCTTGAGAATCATGCGGTTGAATAGTTCACGACTGAAGTGCAGACCGGCGGCGGGCGCACTTACGGCACCTTCGTTTGCGGCGAAGATGGTCTGGTAGTTCTCCACATCCTCCGGGGTGGTTTTTTCCTTTACCCATTCCGGAACATAGGGCTCTCCCAGGGCGAACAGGGCCTCCTTGAAATCCTCGTACGGGCCGTCGAAGAGGAAACGCAGGGTGCGGCCGCGGGACGTGGTATTGTCAATTACCTCCGCCACCATGGACTCGTCTTCACCGAAGTAAAGTTTGTTGCCGATACGGATTTTGCGGGCCGGGTCCACGATGACATCCCACAGGCGCTGCTCACGGTTGAGCTCGCGGAGCAGGAGGACCATGATGTCCGCCCCGGTCTTTTCCTTTTTGCCGTACAGGCGCGCAGGAAAGACTTTGGTATCGTTGAGGACAAAGACGTCGCCTTTGCCGAAATAGTCGATGATATCCTTGAAGATCCGGTGCTCAATTTCGCCGGTATTCTTGTGCAGAACCATCAGACGGGCTTCGTCCCGCCAGCGGGGAGGGTTCTGGGCAATCCGATCCTGGGTAAGATCGAAGTTGAATTGTGAAAGTTTCATTGCTCCGTTTGTTTCGATACTTATATAATACGGAGGATTTGTGAAAATAGTTTCAGAAGATTCACTCGCTTCGCTCGGAATGACAGCGGTTGTTTTGCCCAGGACGGCAGCGGTTATTTCCGGTTATAGGCATCCAGGCGGGCCTGGGCGCCGGCGCGGTCGGTTTCCGTCTCTCCGTGGGCGGCCATGAGGGCCAGGTACTTCTTCTCCAGCTTCACGTCTTTGAGCGCGCGGGCCATCAGCAGGCTGTTTTTCAGGGCCGTCATGTCACCGGGGTGCTTCTTGAGCACCTGGTCGTAGTATTTCCGTGCCTTCTTGTAGTCCTTCTTCACCAGATAATAGGACCCTAAATTGTCCATAAACAGGGGATGGTCCTTTTTGTAGCTGAGCAAGTGCTCGGAGAAGGCCTTGAACGCCTCCAAGGAAGTGGGCGTGTTTATCCGGAAAAGGGCGGCGCAGTAATCCTGCATAATGGCTTCGAACTGCTCCGGCGTCACCGTGCCCAGCTGTTCATGCACCCAGTCCGGCTTGCGGGTATAGTGGAATGTGGCCAGAGCCTTGAGTTCCTGCAGCGTCATTTCCGGCTTTTCCTTTTCATAGGCCATGAGGGCGCTGATTTTCGCCATCTGCCAGTCCAGGCGGTTCTGGGCGGTGGCTATAGCCTTGCCGATAGCCGTGTTGGCCTCTGCAAACAGCGCATCGTCATAGTCAGTCACTTCAAAGTAATTCACCTTTTTCCCCAGTGAGTCCTTCATGGGTAGGAGCGGCGGATTGCCTAAATAGCGTTCCTGTTCCATGGGGACGACACGGGAACTTTGGCTCCGCGCAAAACAGAAAGAGAAGCGGGCCAGCAGCTGGTTGACGTCTTCCGGCCAGGCGGCTTCCCATTTGTTCAGCAGGGTTTCCACGCCCAGGCCGTCGGCCCCCACCCGGTCCACCAGGTGGTTGTAGCGGCGCAGATAGTCCTCTTTGGTTTCCTGGGCGCTTAACGGGACCAGGCATACAAGGCCCAGCAGGAGGAGGAGCAAATGTTTTTTCATCGGATATCCATTCTAATGCGTTTGGCTTTGGGGTACAGGTTGTTACACCGTTTCCCCAGGTTCTTGGCCGGGCCCAGCGGGAGGCCCTGATAGCCAATGGTAAGCGGGCCCACGGGCGCTTCCGGGGAGAGCACCAAGGCATCACCGTGCAAATAGCGCAAGGCCGTTTCGCGGTCCACGTCCCAGCGGGGAAGGGCCTCCGGAGCGGAGGGACGTTCTGCCCGGAACAGGGTAAACGGATCCCCGGCGCGAACCGGTTCCGCCTCTCCCTGTTTGCGAAGTACGGCCGCATATTGTCCCTCGCCGGGAACCAGGCCCGGCAGCAGGGCATAGCCATGGCGGGTGGGAACGGCGGGGGAGGCATCGGCCAGGACAGGGACAATGTCCGCGCCCAGCGTCTCCGCCGCCCAGGCAACGGTGTCGTCGTTTTCCAGGTGATTGAAGGTACAGGTGGAGTAAACCAGCCAGCCGCCCGGCTTGAGCGTGGGCCAGATGTCCCTGAGAATGCGGCGGGAGCGCGCTGCGCAGAAGTCCACCGTCTCGGGCGACCATTCCGCCACCGCCTGCGCGTCCTTGCGGAACATGCCCTCGCCGGAGCAGGGGACATCGGCCACAATGACATCGAACAGGGCGTTGGCGCCAAAGGCCGACGGATCCCTGGAAACCGTGCCTATACGCGCGTCCCCCCAGGTTTCCACATTGCTGCGGAGCACGCCGTAGCGGGCGCGCATCACCTCGTTGGAGAGCAGGGAGAAACGGTCTCCTAAGCGCTCGCGGAGCGAGGCGGCCAGGTCCGTGGTTTTGCCGCCGGGTGCGGCGCAGAGGTCCAGCACGGCGGCACCTTCCTGCAGCGGCAGTTGGCGGAACACGTGGCCCACAAACATGGCCGATGTGTCCTGGACGTAATAGGCCCCGGCATGGAACAGCGGATCCAGCGTGAATACCGGCCGTTCTCCCAGCAGGTAGCCGTACGGGCTCCAGGGCACCGGCGTGGCGTCCGGGAACGGACAGGTGCGCAGCTTGGCCGGGTTCAGGCGGATGGATACGGACGGCGCCGCCCCCAGTGCCTCTACCACCGTTGCAGCCCGTTCCGCCCCCACCGATGCGGTGAGCATCGGCTCAAATTTATCCGGAAACCTTGTCATTCTGGGCGCATTCTTCTGTCATTCTGGGCGCAATTTTCTGTCATTCTGAGCGCATTTTTCTGTCATTCTGAGCGCAGCGAAGAATCTATTTGGCCCAGTTGGACGGGTCGAACCCTTCCGGCATTTTGCCGTTGGAGGCGTCCACCAGGCCGTCCACTACCTTGTCCAGCGCTTCTTTCACCTTGCCGGAGAGCATCATCTTCATCATCAGGTTCAGCTCCGCTTCCACATTGATCCAGAAGTCCGTCTTGTACGGGTCCTCCCGGCAGGGTTCGAAGTGAAGGACTACGTGAAAGGCGAAGGGCGCGTCAAAATCCACCAGCTCGATGCGGGAGTAGGGGACGCGTTGATGCACCTTTACCCCGATATGGAAACCCTGCACCGTGGCGGTGAGGGTGTCGTAGTCGGCCGTAATCATGTCTTTTTTGTCTTCCGGGAGCATGCGCTGGAAGTTCTGGAGGTCCACAAAAGACATGTACATCTCGTACGGTTGACGCGAAACGATGCCGTGTTTGCTTTCGATTTCAGTCATAAGTTCGTATATTTGTGCTTGCAAAGATAGCAAAAACCATGCACAAAATCTACTTCGAGAAACGCTGCATCATCATTTGTTCGCCGGAAGAGGAAGCCCTGGCAGACCCTAACTCCGTGGAGTTCCACGTAGGGGAGAAACTGAACATACACGCGCTGGTGCGCATGTTCGAGGTACAGGACACCCTTTCCCGCATTTACATTTCCACGGACAACATAGAGAACACCTACCGGCGCATCTGTACGGAATTCAAGGAGGTGAATGCGGCCGGCGGGCTGGTGAGCAACCGGCGCGGAGACTTTCTGCTCATTTCCAGAAACGGCCTCTGGGACCTTCCCAAGGGCCATCAGGAGCCCGGAGAGGATATTGAGATTTGTGCCATGCGGGAGGTGCAGGAGGAAACGGGCGTGGACCAGCTGGAACTGCGCAGGCTCATCTGCATCACGGACCATGTCTATTTCCGCCAGGGCCTGTGGCACCTCAAGCACACCTGGTGGTACGACATGCTGTACACGGACCCCACCAACCTTACCCCCCAGCGGGAAGAGGACATCACCAAAGCGGCGTGGGTGGCCAAAAGCTCACTCCCGCCCTTCCTGAAAAATACCTATCCTTCCATTGTGGAGGTTTTCCGCGAGGCCCGCATTTAATCCGCCTTCACGGTAGCGGCCGGGTCGATGCGCGCAATCACGCGCGAGGGGAGCCACAGCAGGGCCAGAATGCCCAGAAAAGCGATGGCGTCCGCCGCAAGAATCCAGGGAACATTCACGTGCACCGGCACCCAGGAGACAAAATAATTGGCCGGATCCAGCGGAATCAGGTGCCAGGTTTTTTCCGCCCAGCAAAACAGCAGCGCCAGCACGTTGCCGGTCAGCATCCCTTTCAGGACGGCCTTGGCGCCAATCGTTACAAAAAGCCGGCCGATGGCACGGTTGTCCATGCCCAGGGTTTTGAGCGTGCCGATGGTGGCAATGTTCCGCAGCAGCATCACCAGCAGGCCGCTCACCATGTTGAATCCGGCCACCAGCGTCATCAGGACCAGGATGATGACCACGTTGAAATCCAGCAGTCCCAGCCAGTCGAACACTTGCGGATAGCTGCTGCCGGCGGTACTCACAAAGAGGTTTTCCTCCGCTTCCGAGCCGCTTTCCAGCAGAAGGGTGCTCATGCCCAGCGCCATGCGCTCCACCTGGGCGCGCGGTAAATCCGCCGTCACGCGCACGTCTATGCAGGATACCTGGTCTTCCGACCAGCCGTTCAGGCGTTGCAGGTCTTCCAGGCGGGCGTAAACCAGCAGGTTGTCGTCCAGTTCCAGCAGGTCCTGGTGTACCGTGTCGATGGTGAAGCGCCGCACGCGCAGCTTTTCACCTATAAAATAAAGGGTAATGGGGTCGCCCGCGCCCAGTCCGGTGATTTCGCTGAGCCGTTTGGGGATGCTGACGGTAAGAGGTGACCGGTCGGGGACGCCTTTCACCAGTACCCCGTGCACGGTGTCGCCCTGCTTGACAATGCCGGCGCGGACCACGGCAGGAACCAGTTCCTGTACGCCCGGGAAGGCCAGGAGGGCCTCTTCGGAGGGGAGGTGGCGCGGCATGGGGACGCTTTCGTCACCGGTATAAGGTGAGATGCGGATGTCACCGGCAAGCTGGGCCACCCCCTCCCGGATGGCGCTGCGGAAGCCGGAGCTTACGGCTACCGCTACAATAATGACAAAGAAACTGACGGCGATAGCCACCGCCGCCACGTTTCCTTGAAAAGTAAGTTTACGCGATATGAACCGCTCCGCTACCAAATGTGTACGCGTTCAGCTTCCGGACGGAACATCGGGTCGCCTTCCCGGATGTCGAAGGCCTCGAAGAAGGTCTGGAAGTTGCGGATGCTCACATTTACGCGGTTTACGGCCAGCGAGTGCGGGTCCAGATTGGTCAAGCGGGCCTTTTCCTGGTCGGTGATGTTCTGGGCCCAGATGGCGCCGTAGCTCAGGTAAAAGCGCTGGGCACGGCTGAAGCCGTCAATCATGGGATCCTTCTTGCCGGCGGTGGCGTTCTCCATGGCGGTGTAGGCAATGGACAGGCCGCCGTGGTCGCCGATGTTCTCACCCAGGGTATAACGGCCGTTGGCGTGTACGCCGGGCAGCACTTCCACTGCGTCGAACTGGGCGGCCAGCTTGTTGCCCAGCTCGTCGAACTTGGCCTTGTCCGCCTCGGTCCACCAGTTCACCATGTTGCCCTTGGCGTCGAACATGGAGCCCTGGTCGTCAAAGCCATGGGACATTTCGTGGCCAATCACCACGCCAATGCCGCCGTAGTTCACGGGGTCGTCGGCGTCAGGGTCAAAGAAGGGCTTCTGCAGGATGGCTGCCGGGAAGCAAATCTCGTTGGTGGTAGGGTTGTAGTAGGCGTTCACCGTCT
>DFFY01000052.1:0-140 GCA_002371115.1 Bacteroidales bacterium UBA3764 | reverse complement strand
GTCTGCGGCGTCATGCCCCATTCGGCCTTGTCCGTGGGCTTACCCAGCTTGTCCATGTTATCTTTTACATACCAGGCACTTGCGTTGCGGAGATTTTCGTAATAGGTGTTCTCCGGATTGATGTCCAGGGTGCTGTAGTC
>DFFY01000010.1 GCA_002371115.1 Bacteroidales bacterium UBA3764 | reverse complement strand
CGCTCGTCACGGTGATACTGGGTTTCGAGGGTGGCAACGAACTGGCTGTCGGCCTTGAACTCGATCAGGTAATAAAAACCTGTGGTCTTGTGCTGGATGGGATAAGCGAGCTGACGCAGGCCCCAATCCTCCTGGTACACAACCTCACCGCCATTGTCGGTGATGAGCTTGACGTACTTGGCAACCGCTTCCTTCATCTGAGCATCAGACAAAACGGGAGTTGCAATGAAAACGGTTTCGTACTGGTTAACCATAATTAATTGTTTATAAATGTTTTACATTCTTTTTGACGCCACAAAGGCCCAAAAAGGACTGCAAATATACGAAATTTAATGCGAAAAACAAAATTATTTCACCCTCTTGACAAGAGCGGTCTGCGTACCTATCTTTGTCCCGCACACGCTGTCTGCCGCGTACTTGATCGATCGCCGCATGGCCCCTTGTGCCAAGACGCCGGCAGGCTGGACCTTCCCCAACCCGCCGGCATCTTTTGTAAAAGGTATTTTACTTGACCGGAATATTTTCCAGGATTGCCTTCAGGTATTCCCAGGTACGGCCTACGGAGGCAATATGCACTTTCTCGTCCGGACTGTGCGGATATTTGATGGTGGGACCGATGGAGACCATCTCCCAATTGGGATACTTGGCGCCCATGATGGCACATTCCAGCCCACCGTGCGTAGCCATCACCTTCATGGGACGGCCGTACACTTTCTCAAACTGCTCCATGCAAACCTTGTTGACGGGCGTGTCCAGCTTGGGCGCCCAGCCGGAATAGCCGCCGGCAAAAGTGATGGCGTCCGCTCCGGAGAGCTCAAAGATGCACCGTACGCGCTGGGCAAGGTCCGCCTTGGCGGAATCCACGGCGCTGCGCATGAGCGAGTGGATGGTAATCTTGCCATTTTCCGTACGGACGATGGCAAGGTTGATGGAGGTTTCGGTGAGGCCTTCCATGGAACGGCTCATACGGATAACGCCGGACGGGCAGGCAATGATGGCCTTGACGGCACGGAGCATGACCTTGCCCTGGATGAACTTGGGCGCAACGGCAATATGGTCTTCGATGGCAATCTGCGCGGAAGGGTCGCTCTCCGCATATTCCTTTTTCACGGTGTCGAAGACCGAGACGATGACCTCACGGGCAGCGGCGTATTTATCGGCAGGAATGAGAATTTCCGCGGCGGACTCGAACGGGATGGCGTTGCGGAGCGAACCGCCGCTGAGGGAAACCACCTTTGCGTCATACGTTTCCAGGAGCGGAAGCAGGATGCGGGCCGCCACCTTGTTGGCATTGGCGCGGTACAGGGAGATATCCATGCCGGAATGGCCGCCTTGTAAACCACTCACCTTGAAACGGAGAGCATCCATACCCGCGGGCGTATTATACTTATAATATTTATAGCTGGCCGATACGTCCAGTCCGCCTGCGCAGCCAACGCAGAGCTCCCCTTCCTCCTCGGAGTCCAGGTTCAGGAGAATGTCTCCTTTCAGGACGCCGGGCTTGAGGCAGTTGGCGCCCGTCATGCCGGTTTCCTCGTCATAGGTAACCAGAACCTCCAGCGGGCCGTGCTTGACGGAAGGGTCCTCCAGGGCAGCCAAGCCCAGGGCAACGCCAATGCCGTTGTCGGCTCCCAGCGTAGTGCGGTCGGCCGTTACCCATTCGCCGTCCACATAGGCCTGGATGGGATCTGTGAGGAAGTCATGCGCGCTGTCCGACGTTTTCTGTGGCACCATGTCCATGTGGCCCTGGAGGATAACGCCTTTGCGGTTTTCCATGCCGGGCGTGGCAGGGACACGGATGATGATGTTGCCGGTATCGTCCTTGATGGTCTCAAAGCCATGGGACTTGCCCCAGTTGTACAAATATTCAATCACTTTCCCTTCGTGCTTGGAAGGACGCGGGATTTGCGTAAGCGCGTGGAAATTCTTCCACACCACCTTGGGTTCTAAGTTTTCGATGCTCATATCTTTGTTGTGTGTTTGGATTATCGGCTTACCATATACAGGCTGGACTCTACACCCAGCTGATACACCGGCAGACGGGTTTGCAGGATGGGCAGGCTGTCACAGGTGAAACGCACCTTGCAAACCTGTGGAATGCGGTAGCGGACCA
Organism: Bacteroidales bacterium UBA3764; assembly: GCA_002371115.1. Lineage (GTDB taxonomy): Bacteria > Bacteroidota > Bacteroidia > Bacteroidales > UBA932 > Cryptobacteroides. The sequence continues at coordinate 10,360 of DFFY01000010.1, read as the reverse complement.
TTCCTTTCACCTTTTTCCTTTCTGTGGCGTCGGGCTCGGGAAGCGTTCCTTCCGCCTGAAGTTCCAGGTAATACGGAATTCCCTCCAGCCCTTCCGTAACAGGGCCTTCGTCCGTGAGGCGGAACACCAGATAACACTGCTGCGGAACGGAAGGAGAAGGCAGGACCTCATAGGTGAACACCTCTTTGCGGACCACGGAATAGCCACGGAAAAGGGCCAGGTATTCTTCTTCGATGCGATCCAGTTCCTGCAGGGCCGCCTTGAGGGACTCCCCGGAGAAATTGGCATCCGTATTGCCGGAGGCAATGTTCAGCCGCTCCCTGCGGACCTGAAGAATCATGTCGGCGGCATCGGAGGCTTTGTCTTCCAGGGTTTTCTCCACCAGAATCTTGTGTTCCACCGGAATGGTTACCATACCCGTATCCGTGGGCATTTCCTTAAAAATGGTCTCCATGACCTCTTTTTCCGGGACCGTAAGGCCTTTGTCGGAAAAATCGGCCCGCAAAATGGGCAGGAAACGCCAGGAGACAGGCGCGGCGGTGCCGCCAAGCGACACCAGACCCTGGGCGCTGAGCGAGAGCAGGGCCGCGCTTTCCTGGTCACAGGTGAGCCAGGTGTCCGTATCCGCCTCCACCTTGGGAATCAGTTCCACACGGGTGAGTTCGGACGATATGGCGTCCTGATCCCGCACGGACATGTTGAGCATCCGTTTGGCAAAGGGCGCATAAGGACCGGCAAAAAAACTCTCCTGGCGCACCTCCACCTTCACCGTAATGGATGTGGATGGCAGGGCATAGGGAATCTCCTGTGCAGGCAGGGAAAGGGGCAGCAGCAGGGCCGCCGCCGCGAATATTCTTTTCATCATTTCCATCTTCTATGGGTCCAGAGATAGTTCCACGGCTGTTTTTCCAGGTCCTCCTCCAGCAGTTGATAGTACTTTTTCATGATTTCCAGCGGGTCCTCCCCTTTCGCATGCTCACAGAGAGGGACCACGCTCATATAGTAGCCGCCGTCTTCGCGCTCCTCGAAGCGGAGATAGGCCACCGCCATGTCCAGTTTAGCGGCCAGTTTAGCGGCGCCGGTCATGGTGACGGTATCCTGATGCATGAACGTAACATGCGTATTGCTCGGAAGATAAGGGGACTGGTCCGTAATAAAGGAATAGACAAATTTCTGGTTCCGGTTCTCCAGGGCGAAGCGCAGTACCTGGGAGGTTTCCACATAGCCCCGGAAACCCTGGTCCGCCACGGCGGCGGTACGGTTTCTGGCCATAAAACGATTGGCCCAGGCGTTATGCAGCCCAAGATAGGTGACGGCAAAAAGACTTGCCGGGGCGGCCAGCGGTTCGCCATAAGAATAATTGGTGATGCCGCCGACAAGCTCCCAGTTGCCCGTATGGGCCTGCAGCAGCATCAGTTGGGGCGCACCGTTGTACAGGCGGTTGAATTCTTCCGGATTGGTAAATTCCACAATGTGGCTGCGGCGCAGCTTCTTCCGGCCACGCGCTCCCCGGCAGGTGCCAAACCACAGCATCTGGGTAAACACGGATGCCAGGTGCAGGTAAAAACGGTCGTGGATTTGCCGGATCTCCTCATAGCTTTTGTGCGGGAAACTACGGCTCAAGTTCACCATCACCACCGCCGAGCGGTAATGGAGCACACTGCGCAGGAACCATGCAATCAGTTTTTTCATAGGGCTATTCCAAATCATACAAAAGTACACATTTCCCCGGAAATAAACAAGCAAAGGCCCGTAAGGGTACTTTAATTTGGGATTTTCAGAAATAATTGCCATTTTTGTAAAGATTAGGCAAAAACTAAAACGCTATACTATGTTCAAAGGACAACCCAAAGGTTTATTCGCCCTGGCCCTCGCCAACACCGGCGAGCGCTTTGGCTACTACACCATGATTGCCGTATTCGCCCTGTTCCTCAGGGCCAACTTCGGCCTTTCCGCAGGTACTGCCGGAACCATTTACAGCTCTTTCCTCATGCTGGTGTATTTCTTTCCCCTCATTGGCGGCATCCTGGCCGACAAATTCGGCTTCGGGAAAATGGTCACCTCCGGCATCATCATCATGTTCCTGGGATACCTCCTGCTCAGTGTTCCCCTGGGCAGCGGGACCGTAGCCCTGGCAGCCATGCTGGCCGCCCTGCTTCTCATCGGCTTCGGAACCGGCCTGTTCAAAGGAAACCTGCAGGTCATGGTAGGAGACCTTTACAACGATCCCGCATATGCGGCCAAACGTGACTCCGGCTTCTCCCTGTTCTATATGGCCATCAATATCGGCGCCCTCTTCGCACCCACTGCAGCCATTAAAATCCGCGAATGGGCCATCGGCCTGGGTTTTGACGGGAATGCCGCCTATCACTTTTCCTTCGCCGTGGCATGCGTTTCACTGATTGTTTCCATCGCCATCTATTATGCTTTCCGCAGCTGGTTCAAGCATGTTGAAGGCGGTCATGCCAAGGGAGAAAAGGCCCAGGTAGTGGACACCCTCACGCCGGAACAGACCAAAAAACGCATGGTGGCCCTCTTCCTGGTGTTCGCCGTGGTTATCTTCTTCTGGATGAGTTTCCACCAGAATGGTCTCACCCTCACCTACTTTGCCGATGAATTTACGGAAAGAAGCGCTTCCGGCATTGCCGCCATGCCTTTTGACGTATGGAATCTGGTAGCCGTCATCGCCATCGTCTATGCCCTCTTCTCCATTTTCGACAAAGAAAGCAGCCAGAGCGGCAAATGGATTGGCGTGGGTGTTGTAGCCCTTGCGTGCGCCTACCTAGTGTGGCAGTACAACCGCCTGACCGGAGAAATCGCCATCAGCGCTCCCATCTTCCAACACTTCAACCCGTTCTACGTAGTGGCCCTTACGCCGGTTTCCATGGCCATTTTCGGGGCACTTGCCAAGAAAGGGAAAGAGCCGTCTGCACCGCGCAAAATTGCCTACGGAATGTTGGTGGCGGCCATCGCCTTCGGCCTCATGGCTTTTGCCTCCATTGGCCTCAATACTCCGGATGCACAAGCGGCTGCGCGCGAAGCCGGTATGCCGGAAACGCTGGTTTCCCCCTACTGGCTCATCAGCATATATCTTATCCTCACTTTTGGGGAACTCCTTCTGAGCCCCATGGGCATTTCCTTCGTCTCCAAGGTGGCTCCACCCAAGTACAAAGGCATGATGATGGGCATGTGGTTTGTAGCCACGGCCCTGGGCAACTTCCTGGTGCAGGTGGGCGGTCACCTTTGGGGTTCGCTCCCGCTGTGGGTGGTGTGGACCGTATTCCTTTCCGTATGTGTCATCTCCGCTGTCTTTATGTTCAGCATGATGAAGAAATTAGAAGCCGCAACTGAATAACGTGCCCAGATTCTATATCATTTCTGGTCCTAACGGCTCCGGGAAAACCACCGCTTCGTACGGGGTTCTTCCGGAGCTGCTGGACTGCGCGGAATTCGTCAACTCCGACGAATTCGCCAAGCATCTGGCGCCATTTGCGCCGGAAAGCGCCTATATCACCGCCAGCCGCCTGATGCTCAAGAAGGTCCAATACCTGTTCAACCGCCGGGAAGACTTTTGCATAGAAACCACCCTGGCCACGCGTGCGCTAATCAAAATGGTGCGCAGCGCCCAGGCGCAGGGGTATTATGTAACCGTCCTGTACTTCTGGCTTAACAGTCCGGACATCGCCATCCAGCGGGTGGCCAAGCGGGTGGCAACCGGCGGACACGACATTCCGGAAGAAACCATCCGCAGGCGGTATAACATGGGTCTTAACTACCTGTTCCACAGCTACATTCCCCTGTGCGACAAATGGCTTCTGGTGGACAATTCCAATCCCCCCTTCGACATCATTGCAGAGGGAACCAAGAAGGGACTTACCGTCCATGACCCGCAGCGCTACAACCGCGTTCGCAGTCTTGTCACCGATTATATAGAACCCCAAAAACCTATCGAGAGTGTGACGGAATCCATCGTGAAAGGCATAGGCCGCGTTCCCCTGGCCCACGACGGCGTTCCTTTTGAGGGAACCCTGCCCTTCGCTATCCCCCAGCAAAGAAGTAAATGATACACAATAAAGAACACTATTTCAGTCTGTTTCAAGTTGACACGACAGTGCTGGAGCGGCTGGTGCAGACCGCGCTTGCGTCCGGTGGAAATTACTGTGACCTTTTCTTTGAGAATACCACCTACTCAAGCCTGCTGCTGCGTGACGGCGCGGTCACTTCCGGTGGCAACCATATAGACTACGGTGTGGGCGTACGCGTCCTGAGCGGAGAAAAAACCGGTTACGCCTACTCGGAAAGCACGGCCTGGGAAGACATGGTTTCCTGCGCACGGGCAGCCTCCCAGATTGCCAGCGCCCCCGTGGACGTGAGTCCGTACGGCACCCGCAATCCCAGCCGTGGAGAGCCCAATCCCGCAGCAGACCGCTACCCCGTGGCCGTCCATTGGCGCGGAACGCCGCTAAGTGCCTTCCTTCCCTTCCTGCAAAAGCTGGAACAAACTGTACGTCAAAAGGATACGCGCATTGTCAAAGTCATTGCCAACCTGGCCTTCCAGGTGACGGACGTGCTTATGTACAACAGCGCCCGGGAACTCAAATGGGACACGCGCCCCATGGGCAGCGTATCGCTCACGGCTATCTTTCAGCAAAACGGCCAGGCAGAGACCAAATCCACGTCCCGGAGCTTCCGGAAAGGGGCGGAAATGCTCTCCGACACCCTTATCGAAGAAATGGCCGCAGAACTGGTGCACGGCGTGGACGACCGCTTTGCCGCCCGCCGGCCCAAAGGCGGCACCATGCCCGTAGTGATGGGCGCCGGTGCTTCCGGCATCCTGCTGCACGAGGCCATGGGACACGCCTTTGAGGCCGATTTCAACCGCAAAGGAACCTCCATCTTCGCCGACAAGATGGGACAGCAAATCTGCCCGCGCGGCATCCAGATCATTGACGACGGTACCCTGCAGGGCAACCGCGGCGCCCTGAACTTTGACGACGAAGGCATTCCCGGCCAAAAAACCTACATGGTGGAAGACGGTGTGCTCACCTCCTACCTGCACGACCGCATCAGCGCCGCCCATTACGGCGTGCGCCCCACCGGCAACGGCCGCCGGGAGAGTTTCCGTTACGCCCCCCTTCCGCGCATGCGCGCCACTTATATGGAGAGCGGCAATGCCAAGGCGGAGGACCTCATCGCAGAAGTGCAAAAAGGCATTTTTGTGGATGAATTCTCCAATGGGCAGGTACAGATTGGCGAGGGCGATTTCACCTTCTACGTCAAGTCGGGTTATCTCATAGAAAACGGCCGGCTGACACAGCCGGTGAAGGATATCAACATCATTGGCAATGGCCCCCAGGCGCTCTCGGATATCCGCGGCGTGGCCGATGACCTGGCTGTGGACCCGGGTGCCTGGACTTGTGGCAAGGAGCAGTCGGTGCCCGTATCCTGCGGTATTCCCACCGTCCTCATTGCCGGATTAACAGTAGGAGGAGAATAGCATGAGCAGCAACAAGATAACAGCCACGCTTACACAGGCCGATATAGCCTTGGCGCAGTACTGCCTTACTTATGCACAACAGATGGGAGCGCAGAAGGTGCGCATCACCTTGTCCAAAAGCCTGATGAACCTGATTGGCCTGCTCAACGGAGAAATGGACAAAACGGCCCATGCGCTGGACCGCAGCCTGCAATTGCAGTTGTTTGTGGATGGCCGATACGGGGCTTTCTCTACCAATAAATTGGAAAAAGAAGGACTTGAAGCCTTTATCCGGGAGGCTATCGACACCGTAAAAATGCTTCAGGCCGATACGTATCGCGACCTGCCCACACCGGAGCGCGTGGCCAAGGATGCCCGCACCGGCCGCGAGCTGAACCTCTACGACCCCGCCTACGACACCCTCACCGCAGAAAAGCGCCGTGAGATTGCCCTCGCCTCCTGTCATTCCGAGCGAAGTCGAGGAATCTCCCTCCTGGCCGAGGAAGGCGAATACTCGGACAGCGTCTTTGACACCCTCACCATCGACAGCCAGGGCCTGTATGCCCGGCATACGGAAACCTCCTTTGAGATTGGCTACGAAACCACGGTGGAGGATGCCCAGGGCAACCATTTTTCCAGTTATTGGTGGGACGCCGCTCCCCGGCTTCAGGACCTGAAATGGAAAGACTGCGCCGCCGTTGCCTGTGAGCGGGCCATGGCGCAAGTGGGCCCGCAGGAGATTGAGGGCGGAAAATATACGGTGGTAGTGGACACGGAATGCGCCTCCAAACTGCTTACACCTGTGCTCAATGCGCTGGGCGGCTTTGCGCTGCAACAGAAGAATTCCTTCCTCATGGACAGCCTGGGCAAAAAACTGTTCCCGGAACAACTCACCATCCTGGACTTGCCGCGCACGGCCGGAGAAACCGGCAGCCGCCTCTTTGACAGCGAAGGCGTGGCCACCCGGGAGACGGCCATTATCGACAAAGGCGTTATAAAAACGTATTTCTTAAATACTTACATTGCCGCAAAAATGGAGATGGCACCCACTATTGAGGATGCCACACGCGTGAAAGTGCTGCCGGTAGGAGCTTATAAAACACGGGAAGACTTGCTTTCCGCCACCGGCGACTGCATCCTGGTAACCGGCTTCAACGGCGGCAATTCCAACCCGGTCACCGGTAATTTCTCCTATGGAATCGAGGGGTTCCTGGTGCGCGGCGGCAAAAAAGTGCACCCGGTGCGGGAACTGCTCATCACCGGCAATTTCCTGCAGCTGTGGAACAACCTGGCGGCCACGGCCGATGACGCCCGTCCCTGCCTGTCCAAACTCATTCCCTCCCTCGCCTTTAAAAATGTTGATGTAAGTGCATAAAAGTGGAGGTGACTAAAAAGTAGATTCTTCGGCAGGTGAACCTGCCTCAGAATGACATGAGACTGTCATTCTGAACGAAGTGAAGAATCTTTTTAGTCACCTCCGTTTCGGGAGGGGGTAACGTAGACTTTTTGCAAAAAATACATGAAGACGTCAGTCGTCATACTCAATTACAACACCAAGGGCTACCTGCGGCAGTTCCTTCCGGGTCTGTTGGCCTCCTGCGAAAGCATGGATGCCCAGGTAATTGTAGCGGACAACGCCTCCTCCGACGGTTCCGCAGAGGTAATGAAGACGGATTTCCCGCAGGTGCCGCTCATCCAGCTGGACCAGAACTATGGCTTCACCGGCGGGTACAACCGGGCGTTGGCGCGCATCGACGCGGAGTATTTCGTCCTTATCAATTCTGACATCGAGGTGCCTTCCGGATGGTTGCAGCCGTTGGTAGATTGGATGGACAACCATCCTTCCTGCGGCGCCTGCGGGCCCAAACTGCTTTCTTATGACCGGCGGGATACGTTCGAGTATGCCGGTGCGGCAGGCGGCCTGGTGGACCGTTATGGCTACCCGTTCTGCCGGGGACGCATCATGCAGCGGATAGAGAAAGACCGGGGACAGTACGACTCCCCCGCTCCTGTCCTATGGGTGAGCGGCGCCTGTCTCATGGTGCGCGCCTGTGTATGGAAGGCCCTGGGCGGCCTGGACGAGCGTTTTTTCGCCCACATGGAAGAAATTGACCTCTGCTGGCGCATGCAGTTGAACGGCTGGACAGTCCAGGTTGTCCCGCAATCGTATGTCTATCACATCGGCGGCGGAACGCTGCCCAATGAATCGCCGTTCAAGCTGCGGCTCAATTTCCGCAACAACCTGCTATTGCTGGAAAACAACTTGCCGGCCACATTTGTGGCACAAGGCTGTTCTGAGGCCCGGGCCCGGCGGAAAACCCGCCGGCGCATCTTTGCGCGCATGTGCCTGGACGGCCTGTCGGCCCTGGTGTATCTGCTTACCCGCCGCTGGCGTTTCTACCAGGCAGTGGTGCAGGCGCACCGGGAATATCGGCAGTTGAGAAGGCCGGGGAACATTCCAGCCTCGCCGCAGATGCCGAAGGGCCTGTTTGGCGGCTGGATTGTCCCACGCGGCCTGTTCCGCTGACACCTATCGTCAACAAGTACGAACCGCTCCCGCCTAAGGAGGGGTTCTTTTTTCTTTATACGGATTTTATTTTTATCTTTGTAGGTTTAAAGACAACGGAACCATGAAAATCATCATCGAAGGAGCCGGTCGAACAGGAGCCCATCTGGCCAAGATGCTCGCCGTGGATGACAACGACATCACCGTCATTGACACCGATGCCGGCCGTATCCGTGAACTGGCCTCCCAGGCGGATGTAGCCACCATTCAGGGGACCCCCTCCAATATCCATACGCTCCGCGAAGCGGGCTGTGGAGGGGCGGACCTTTTCATTGCCGTGAACCCCAGCATGCACCAGAGCGTGAACATCACCAGCGCGCTGCTGGCCAAAAAACTGGGCGCCAGGCGCGTGGTCGCGCGCATCGGCAACCAGGCCTATCTGTCGCCGGAAAACAAGCTGCTGTTCAAGGACATGGGCATAGACATGATGTTTTTCCCGGAAAAGAGCGCCAGCGATGAAATTGTGGATCTGCTGCGCACCAGCGGCACCACGGACACCCTGGACTTCGCGCGCGGCAAACTCCAGCTTTCCGTTTTCAAGCTGGACGACGATTCCCCGCTGCTGGACATGGACGTCAAAACCTTCGTCCACACCGTAAAGGGCCTGCAGCCGGATGCCGAATTCCGCATGGTGGCCCTCTCCCGCGGGGGCAAAACCATCATTCCCAAATACGACACCACCTTCAAGTTCCACGACTACCTGTATATCATCTGCCACCGGGAGGCCATGCCCATCCTCATGAAGTTCCTGGGCAAGGACAAGGTGGAAATCCGCCGCGTGATGATCCTGGGCGGCAGCGAAATTGGCCAGATGGTGGCGGAGAAACTGGTGGCGCACAAGCTGGAGGACATCAAGCTTATCGACATTGATCCCACCCATTGCCGCAAACTGTCGGAAGACCTTCCGGACAAGGTGGAAGTGGTTTGTGGCGATGTCCGCAACTCCGACTTCCTTGAGGAACAGGACATCCGGGGCTATCAAGCCGTCCTGGCCTTCACCGGCAACGACGAAGTGAACATCCTCACCTGCGTAACCGCCAAGAAAATGGGGGTGCCCCGGGTCATCGCCCAGGTGGAAAACCTGGAATACCTGCGCCTGGCGGAGGAATTGGGCGTGGACACGGTGATTAACAAGAAACTCATTACCGCCAGCCGCATCTACAAGTTCACCCTGTCGGACAAGGTGCGCTCCGTGCGCTATGTGAGCGGTACGGACGCGGAAGTGCTGGAATATACGGCGGCGCCCGGTTCCCGCATTACCAAGGACATTCTCAAGAATATCGACTTTCCTGCCGATGCCATCATCGGCGGCGTCATCCGCGGCGGCGAAAGTTTCATCGCCGTAGGTCATTCACGCATAGAGCCTTACGACCGCGTGGCGGTATTCGCCCTGCCGGACGCCGTCAAGGATGTGGACAAGATGTTCAAATAATATTGCTAACTTTGCACGATTTATAAAGAAACGATATGAGTATCCAGACGGATAATATTCAAAAATTGGTGGAACGCCGGGCCAAGGCCCGCCTGGGCGGCGGCGAGAAACGTATCGAGGCCCAGCACGCAAAAGGCAAACTTACCGCCCGCGAGCGGCTGGCCCTGCTGCTGGACGAAGGCAGCTTTGAAGAATTTGACATGTTTGTGCAGCACCGCTGCACCAACTTCGGAATGGACAAGAGCCATCCGGACGGCGACGGCGTGGTTACCGGCTGCGGCACCATCGACGGCCGCCTGGTTTACGTTTTTGCCCAGGACTTCACGGTGAGCGGCGGTTCCCTGTCCAAGACCATGAGCGAGAAAATCTGCAAGGTACAGGACATGGCCCTGCGCAACGGCGCCCCGTGCATCGGCCTCAACGATTCCGGCGGTGCACGTATCCAGGAAGGCATCGATGCCCTGGCCGGCTATGGAGAGATTTTCGAGCGCAACATCCTCTCTTCCGGCGTGGTGCCGCAAATCAGCTGCATCATGGGTCCCTGCGCCGGCGGTGCGGTGTATTCCCCCGCCCTCACGGACTTCACCCTCATGGTGAAGAACACCTCCTACATGTTCCTGACCGGCCCCGCCGTGGTGAAGAGCGTCACCGGCGAGGTGGTGGACCAGGAACAGCTGGGCGGCGCTTCCGTGCATGCCTCCAAGAGCGGCGTGGCGCATTTTGCCGCAGCCGACGAGCAGGAAGCCATCGCCACCATCAAGGAGCTCCTGAGCTATATCCCTCAGAACAACCTGGAAACCGCGCCTCTCAAGGAGACGGCGGACCCGGTGAACCGCCTGGAGGACAGCCTCAACGCCATCATCCCGGACAATCCCAACAAGGCCTA
>DFFY01000033.1 GCA_002371115.1 Bacteroidales bacterium UBA3764 | reverse complement strand
TCCTCCGATCCGTCCACCTGGTTCCGTCCTGCAACCCCTGCCGAAATTGCCCAGGTGTTCCTCCACGATGTGGTGGCTCCCGCCAACCACTTCAAAGACGGCCTGATGTACTATGCCATCCCTCTGGAGCACTTCGGCACCACCGAGGGTAAGTACGGTACCGTCCGTAACAATCTCTACAGTGTTACTATCGGCAAGATCAAGAGCGTGGGCCACGGTATCCACGACGAGAACGAGCCCATCGTTCCCGGAGACCGCAAGGAACCGTTCTTCGTAGCGGCCAAGGTGAACATCCTTTCCTGGCAGATGGTATCCCAGACTGCCAATCTGCAAGAATAATTTTTATCGGCCCGAAGGGAATGAACCCCCTTCGGGTTGCCAAGTGAGGTTCCTTTTGAGAACCCGAATAGAAGATATGAAGACAAATCACATCATAGCCCTGATGACGGCAGCCCTGGTAGGGATGCTCTCTGCCTCGTGCGACAAGGCCATCTATGACGGCAAAGGAGATTGCCAGATTGCCGTCCGTTTCAAGTATGACTACAATCTCAAGAACGCCGATGCGTTCCGTACGGAAATAAAATCCGTAGCGGTGTATGTCTTTGAACCTGGCGGTAAGTTTGTGGCCAAGGCCAGGGAAAACGGAGCCTCGCTTTCCCGGGAGGGGTATTCCCTGGTTATTCCCGGTCTCAATCCCGGCAAATACGATGTGGTAGCCTGGTGCGGCCTGCAGGATGCCGATGTCTTTGACGTGCCGGATCCCGCCACCAAGCAGGAACTGATGTGCCGGATCAAGACCAAGTCCCGCACCAAGGCCACGGAAAACTATTCCGATGCCTATCTGGGCGGCTTGTACCACGGTCTAGTAGAAAATGTGACCCTGAAAAACCTTCCGGAAGGAGATGTGAACACGGTGGAACTGCCCCTGGTGAAGGACACCAACAACATCCAGGTTATGCTACAGTCCTTCAACAGTGACATCAACCTCACCCCCGATCAGTTTACTTTTGCCATCTACGACTACAACTCTGAACTGGATTATAAGAACGAAAACACCTCGTTCAAGCCCGTCACTTACGATCCCTTCGAAACCAAACAGGGTAAAGTTACCTTGAACGACGGTACGGAGGCCCTTACCGCCGCTATGGCCGAATTTTCCGTGAACCGTCTGTTCTACCGCAACACGGACAAAGCCAAACTGGTAATCACGCAGGTTTCCACCGGGAAGGAAATCTTCAATGTTCCTCTGGTAGATTACCTTGTGATGGTGAAAGGCCATTACGCCTTTGAAATGGACAGTCAGGAGTACCTGGACCGCCAGGACAATTATTCTATTGTGGTCTTCCTGGAGCATCGTGAAGGAGCGGGAGAAGAATTCATCGCCGCTCGCGTGTACATCAACGGTTGGCAAATTGTGTACTCGAACCCCGACATCGACTAAAGCATGAGAAGAATCCAGCATATAGGCTTTGTGCTCCTTCTGGGCGTTTGGGTGCTCTTCGGATGCCAGCGGGAAAACCCGGCCGGCAGCCAAGAAAGTCAGGACGCTCCGGAGCAGATAGTCTTCGGCCCGGCCAAGGCGTCTCTCTACCTGTCTGTCAGGGGGTACGGGGACAGTTACACCCTTACCAAGGCCGATTATGTGGACGTGGACAAAACCCTCCACTACGATTTTGAGAAACATTTCAAGGATCTCCGCGTCCTGATCTTTGACGCCTCCCAGGTGTCCGAGGCCTATAGGACCGAAAGCGGAAAATACGTCTTTGATCCCTCCGGAGCCAAATATGTGGCCTGCGCAGAACCGGAGTTCATGGAGGCTGACGGGGAGAATGTGAGGGTAGATTTCACCCTGGACAAGCCCTACGCTTCCCTGGCCCTCATCCTTCTGGCCAATTTCCACAGCTACCCGGCGGGTCTCATGCCCGGAACGGCCATGGATGCCGTCATCTCCCTGCTCACAGCCCAGGGGGTAGATTTTGTCACGGACCAGAAGACGTATGTAGAAGATGGTCTTCCTATGCATGGCTGGAAACTGTTCGGCTCTTTGGAAGGCCTCTCTTCCCCGGCTTCCGCCGAGGAAATTCAGAAGCGCCAGTTGCGGTACTACAAGGGCATTTCCACTCCGCTCACCGTGGTGGGATTTCAAACCGCTTCCGAGCTGGAACACTATGCCCGGAAAGTGGGAGGAACCGGCGCCGTCCGGCCCACAGACAAAATGAACCTGAATTATGCCCTGTCCCGCCTCCACCTCCGCTATGAACCTGAAGCCGGTCAGCTTTCCAAAGACAGTGTCTGGATCAAGGAGGTGAGCGTGCAGGGATACCGCAAAAAATATCACCTCATTCCCGCCGAGTGGAATAGCAAGCTGAACTGGGAAGGCAACCCCTTCGAAAAGGTAGAAGATTGCGGAGACCTGGAGAACGCCCAGAAAGTGAACTTTTACAAGCTGTCGGACCACGATTTTGTGGCCTATGTCCCCGAGCTGGATTCTGCGGCCGTGAAGACGATGATGGCCTCCGACCCCGCTTTCCTGGAGCCCGGCCTTTCGGTGAAGCTGGAGATGATCAGCCGGGAAGACGGCAAGAAGTGGGAGTTTAACCATGTGAGAGGCACGGGCATCACGATGAAGGATGATGCCAGCAACGAATATACTTACACCAATACCTTCTGGACCGTGTGGACCCAGTTCCGCACCGTGAACAGCAAGAAAAAGAAAGACGGTGTAACCGACGTTCCCGTGGGAACCATGTACAACCTGGTGCGCCAGTATTCCTATGAATGGGTGGCCACAGGCATAGAGAAATGATGAGATACAACAGAATTATATCAATGCTTGCCGGGGTGGCCCTTTTAACGGGGTGCATCAAGGACAAGTATTCTCCGGATGCTTCCTGTCCGATGGCACAGGGGGAAGACGGCTACTACCTGTCGTTTGTGCTGTCCTCGCAGCAGGAGAGCACAAAGGCCGATGCCGGTTCTCCTAATATCGGCCTGTTGCAGGAGCAACTGGTGAAGACGGTGGATGTCTATTTCTACAAGGCCGACGGAACCTTCCTGGATATGAAATCCCCCCTGCCGGTAGTGCAGGACATTTCTACTGTCCCCACGGACCCCATTTCTTCTGTAGTGGGAGAGTTTGTGGTCAGACTGGATAAAGTTCCGGAAAAGATGCTGGTAGCCCTCAATATAGAGGCCAAATTCCCCTTCAAGTCAATTTCTGAAGCCCGCTCGGCCATGCAGGAGGCTTCTACCGCCTGGCAGGGTGCCGAGACCCAGATCAAAAACGGCGGCATCACTTATACGGTGAAGCCCTTTTATATGACCTCCACCACTTATGAAAAGGGAGGAGATGTTATCTGCGAAACGCCCATTCCGGCCGGATCCGTTAAGCTAAGCCGGGAGGAGGCTCTCCTGAGCCCCATGGAACTCTATGCGGAGCGCCTGGCTGCCAGGGTACAGTTGACTGCCCCGGAAACCAAGTTTATGGTTCCTGCGGTTACCCAATACGAAGGCATTACCACGCAGGTGGAGCTGCTGGGATGGGGACTCAATGCCCTCAATACAAAAACGTATTGGTATAAGAACATAGACCCCGCCTGGAGCTTCTCCTGGACGGGCATTGGCTGGTCGGAGCCCCTCAAGCATCGCTCCCACTGGTCCAAGGACCCCAACTACGATGGCGGAACCTATCCCAAGAGTTACAAGGAATGGGATCCGGCAAAGGATGACCTCTGTTATGTTCCCTGGAACAGCCTGGACAAAAATTTCACGGACGGTATTGCCTACTGCCTGGAGAATACGGCGGATGGAAGTATCCTCTCTACCAACCGGGCCGACAATCAACTGTATCCCCGTGCGACGCACGTTCTGGTAAAGGCCCAGTTGTCCTTTGATTACGGCGCCGGAAAAACCGTGTCAGACGATCCCGCAGGCTATGTGACAGAAACAGACTATTTCCGCTACAAAGGTGTTTTCTATACCCGGAATAATATCTTCGATGCTATCCTGAGCGAGGAACAGTTTGCCGGCAAAACGTATTATCAGGACGCCTCTCATACCATCAAGGCCGATGCCACCTGCTTCTCGCTGGTGGAATATTATGGAGAGAAACTCTATCTGGCTCCGCTCGTGACCCTGTATGATGCCCTGGGGAATGTGGTGGCTCCGGATTATTTCAACAAGATAGAAGTAGACGGCTTCAAGAACGGTTATTTCTATTACAAGATTCCCATCGAGCACCTCACCAAAGCCCCCGCTACGCCGGGTTCCACCTACGAGACGGCCCAGTACGGTGTCGTGAGGAATCACTGCTACAACATTACTCTTCCCAAGGACATTACCGGTATCGGAACCGGTGTCTGGAGCGTGACGGAGCCCATCGTTCCCGTAACCAAGGAAGAAGATTATATGGTTTCCGTATACGTAAGCGTATCTCCCTGGAAACAGTTTGAGAACCGATTCATATTTATAGACCCTTCCGGCATGCTTGTTACCAACGGGCAGATAGTGAAGGAGTGGAAAGACGATAAAAACTCTGAAGGAATAGACAATGGTTGGTACTTCTAATAAATACTGGATTATCCTTCTGGCGGCTTCGCTATTGACTTTCTCCTGTACCAAGGAGATCGAGATGGCAAGCGTGGACGAGGGGGAAAGGGTATACGACCCTTTGGTGCGCTTCGGCCTGGAAACCTACCAGGTGAAGGAGCCTGCCACCAAGACGGCCTATGCGGGAGACGACCAGCGGTACGAGCTGAATTCTGTCCAGTACGAGCGCATCAACTGGAACGTGAAGCCTACGGCGGAGGATGCTCATCTGGATACGGTCTGCGTTAAGGCCGAACTGGATTTCACGCAGAACAACAAGCAGTCTGTGGATTACAGGGCTGTGGAGATTGTAGGCCGGACCAAC
>DFFY01000038.1 GCA_002371115.1 Bacteroidales bacterium UBA3764 | reverse complement strand
CTGGAATGTTTCTTTTGCCATAGTAATATTATTGTTTAAACAATTGTTGCATTGTCATTTGGGATAAACCCAAAAAAAGAGCCGGTGATGGGAATTGAACTCATGACCTCATCCTTACCAAGGATGCGCTCTACCCCTGAGCTACACCGGCTTTTAAAAATCTGAGCGGAAAACGAGGTTCGAACTCGCGACCCTCAGCTTGGAAGGCTGATGCTCTACCAACTGAGCTACTTCCGCTTTTTTCTTCGAAAAAATCGGGTTTCTTGGCTGCGCCTCGGAAAAGAAAACAAGTTTTACTTTTCACTCGGCTTGCACAAGAACTCCGCCTGAATCCCTTTCGCGGGACCGTCGAAGGTTTGTGGGAGGTGGTGGACTCGAACCACCGAACCCTGAGGGAGCGGATTTACAGTCCGCCGCAATTGCCACTATGCGAACCTCCCAAACAGCTTATCAATATTTCAAAGCTCCTTTGAGCCGATAGAGGGATTCGAACCCACGACCCCGAGATTACAAATCACGTGCTCTGGCCAACTGAGCTATATCGGCGCTCAATGGAATCCTTCATCGCTGAAAGGATTGCAAAGGTAGGGACTTTTTTTGAAACCACCAAACTTTTTCAAAGATTTTTCATCATCGGCAGCAAAAGTTCGTAGATGGAGTCTTCGTCCAGGCCGCAGGCGGCCCATTGGGCTTTCTGGGAGTCCTGCCCCACAAAACGGTCCGGGATGCCCATCCCTTTAATGACGGGAGCATCCGGCCGGCCGGCGAAGTATTCGCTCACCGCTCCGAACAGGCCGCCTTTGAGTGCTCCGTCTTCCACGGTGATGATGGCCCTGCAATGGGACACCTCCTCCATGATGCCCGAATCCAGCGGCTTCAGGAAACGCATGTCATAAACGGAAGGGCCCACCCAATAGTCGTTCTTGTGCCGCTTGGCGGCGGCCAGGGCGCGGTTCACTACCGGGCCCAGCCCCAGGATGGCCACGTCCTTCCCTTCCATCAGCTTTTCCCCCTGTCCCAGCGGCAAAGCCTTGTACATGGGTTTGCGCCACTGGACTCCCTCCGCGACGCCGCGCGGATAGCGGATAATCATGGGACCGCCCTTCAGGTTGAGCCCCGTGAACATGAGTTGCTTGAGTTCCAGTTCGTTGCGCGGAGCGGCCACAATGGCGCCGGGAATGCTGCGGTAAGCGGCCAGGTCAAAGCAGCCATGGTGCGTGGCGCCGTCCTCCCCTACCAGGCCGGCCCGGTCGAAGCACAGGACAACCGGAAGGTTCTGGAGGGCCACGTCATGGACGATCTCGTCGTAGGCCCGCTGGGCAAACGAGGAGTAGATGTTGCAATACGGTTTCATCCCGGCGGCGGCGAGGCCGGCGGAGANNTCCCCTACCAGGCCGGCCCGGTCCAGGCAGAGGACCACCGGCAGGTTCTGCAGGGCAACGTCGTGTATAATATTATCGTACGCGCGTTGTGAGAAACTGGAGTAAATGTTGCAGAAAGGTTTCATGCCGGCGGCGGCCAGGCCGGCGGCAAACGTTACCGCATGTCCTTCCTCGATGCCCACGTCAAAGAAGCGGTCCGGGAAGGCAGCCGCCAGGCGCGTCATGCCGCAGCCGGAAGCCATGGCAGGGGTAATGCCCACCACTTTCGGGTCCCGGCGGGCCAGGTCTGTCAGTACCTCGCCGAATACATCCTGGTAACGGTCGGCCGGATAAACCGTCTTGATCCGTTCGCCGGTGGCCGGGTCGAAGCGGCCGGGCGCATGCCAGGTGGTAGGGTCCGCCTCCGCCGGCGCGTAGCCGCAGCCTTTGCGGGTATGGATGTGCAACAGGCGCGGCCCATGCAGGTTTTTCAGGCGCTCCAGCGTGTCTGTCAATTGCGCCAGATCGTTCCCGTCGATGGGGCCGAAATAACGGAAACCCAGCGACTCGAACAGGGCGCCGCCGCTCCCCCGCACCAGGTTGGACTTGGTGTCGATGACGCGCTTTTGCACCCAATCGCGCGCCTTCCCCTCTCCCAGGGAGTTCCAAATCGTATTCTTCAGCTTGTTATAGAACGGATGCGTGGTCACCTGCAAAAGGTAGTTGTGCAGGCCGCCGATGTTCTTGTCGATGGAAATGTTGTTGTCGTTCAGGACGATGAGGATATCGGCCTTGGAAGAACCGGCATTGTTCATGCCTTCCCAGGCCAGGCCGCCGGTGAGGGCACCGTCGCCGATGACGGCGATAGCCTTTTCCCCGCTGCCGGTGAGGCGGGCCGCCTCTGCAAAGCCCAGCGCGGCGGAGATGGAAGTGGAAGAATGCCCGGCGCCAAAGGCGTCGTAGGGGCTCTCGTCCCGCTTGGGGAAGCCGCTGATGCCGTCCCGCGTGCGGTTTTTCCGGAACAGTTCCCGCCGGCCGGTGATAATCTTATGGGCATAGGCCTGATGGCCTACATCATAGACAATCTTGTCCTTGGGGGTGTTGAAGACGGTATGCAGCGCCACGATGAGTTCCACCGCGCCTAGGCTACTGCCCAGGTGGCCGGGATTCACGGCGCAGCATTCCACCATGTATTGACGTACCTCTGCACACAGTTGCACCCGCTGCTCCGGGGACAGTTTTTTCACGTCCTCGGGCGAATTCACCTTATTGAGCAGTTCATACATAGGGTGCAAAGATACTACCTTTTTAGCGGTTGGGCAAATCCAGTTTGAGTTCCGGATGGCGGGCCGACGTGCGGCGGAACACCAGCGCAACCACTACGGCAGCCACGCAGAGGCCTACGAACATGAGTTCCACGGAGACGGGGCCGTTGCCTTCCTTGCCCAGAATGACGCCGGCCACCCACTTGAAACTGAGGAGGCCCAGGTTCTGCACCCAGTAAATGAGGGCGAAGGTGGTGCCCAGCACCTTGTCCGGCACAATCTTGGGGACGGAGGGCCAGAGGGCGGCCGGGACCAGCGAATAACCGAAGCCCAGGAACACCATGGCCAGGTAGCCCCAGAACGGGACGCCGGCGGGGGCGAAGGCCAGCAGCAGATGGGCGATAAGGGCCAGGATGGCACCTGTTACCATCCAGCGGGTCCCCTTCCCTGCCTTGTCCACCAGCATGCCGAACAGCGGGGCGAAGATGACCGTGGAGAACGGCAGCATGGACACCATCCAGCCGGCTGCCTGCGCGGGGATGTCGAAACGGGGAATGAGGATGGCCCCGGCAAATTTCTTGAAGGCGATGATGCTGCTGTAGAAAAGCACGCACAGCAGGCCCAGGAGCCAGAAGTTCTTGTTGCCGAGGACGCCCAGGACGTCCTTGAAGCGGAAGGCGTCGTCGTCCTTTGCGGCAGGAGATTCCTCGACTTCGCTCGGAATGACAGAGGGGTCGCTCGGAATGACAGAGGCCTTGTCCCTGCGGGCATCCAGGGCCACGAAGAGGGCCCAGAGGAGGAGGCCCAGGGCCATGAGGCCCATGCCCACCACAGCGGGGCGGGCGGTTTCCGCGAGCGTATATACATGCCCGGCCTGCTCCTTCACCAGCATGGGCGAGAGGACCAGGGCAAATGCGGTGCCCAACCGGGCGATGGCCAGCTGGAGGCCCATGGCGAGTGCCATCGGCCCGCCTTTGAACCATTTGGCGATGCTGCGCGTGACGGCCGTGCCGGCAATTTCACTGCCCAGGCCGAAGAACATGACGCCCACATAGGCCGCCTTGAGGGACCAGGACGCGCCGCTGAGCAGGGCCCAGAGCACCAGGCCCGCGCCGGCCGCCATCATGCCCACGAACACGGAGCCGCTCACGCGAACGCCCCATTTGTCCAGGAGAATGCCGCCCACGACCAGGCCGCCGAAGACGCACAGGACGCTGTAGCCGCTGGCGTAGAGGCCGTAGCCGGCCGCATCCCAGCCGAGCTCCGTGAGCGAAGCGTTCTCGAACAGGTACGAGATGCTGGAGAACATGTCGTCAAAGTAGTACGATGCGAACATCGGCACTACCAAACAGGCCAGCGCTATCCAAGCCGCTGACCTGTAAAAGCCTTGTTTAGAGGAGTTTGCCATTATTTATCGGCAATGTTGGGCAGTTCCAGTCCATAGCCTTTCTTCTTGTCCTCTATCTTGAGCA
Organism: Bacteroidales bacterium UBA3764; assembly: GCA_002371115.1. Taxonomy (GTDB): domain Bacteria; phylum Bacteroidota; class Bacteroidia; order Bacteroidales; family UBA932; genus Cryptobacteroides. The sequence goes on along the minus strand of DFFY01000038.1, from coordinate 22,770 downwards.
GGATGCTGAACAGGAAGGCGATGACGCCGAAGCTGGCAAAAATAATCATGGGAACGGTGTAGCCGCCGGTGGCCTTTTCCGTGGCGCCAATCAGCAGCGGAACGCCCCAGAGGCCGATGTTCTGCACCCAGAAGATGAGGCAGTAGGCGCTGCCCAGGATTTTCTCGTCGATAATCTTAGGGACGGACGGCCACAGGGCGGCGGGGACCAGGGAGAAGCTCAGGCCCAGCACCAGGATGAGGGTGACGGCCAGCCATTGCGCTTTATAAACCGGCAGCACGAAGGCGAAGCTCAGGTGGCACACGAACATGATGACGGCGCCGATCATAAGCATGGAAGCACCTTTGCCCTTCTTGTCCAGGAACGCACCCAGGAACGGGGTGAGCACCATGGCCAGGATGGGGAAGAAGCTGAACAGGCGCGCGGCCAGGGCGGGTTCGATGCCCAGCGTCACCTCAAAGTAGTTGGGAGCGAACTTCTGGAAGGGGAAAATGCCGCTGTAGTACAGCACGCACAGGATGGACACAATCCAGAACATTTTGCTGGAGAAGATTTTGCCCAGGTCCTTGATTTCGAATTCGTCGGCCTTGGAAGTATCGGACGCGTTGACGGCGGCCAGTTCCGCGTCAAACTTGCGGTCCATGAGGGTGAACACAAAGAAACTGATGAAGCCAATGCACAGCAGCAGGGCGCCAAAGAGCACCGGAGCACCCACGGCATCCGTGAAGGCCTTGGATACGGCGGGAGAAATCCACATGGCGGCGAACACGCCCAGGCGGCCGATGGACATTTCCACGCCCATGGCCATGGCCATTTCCTTGCCCTTGAACCACTTGGCGATGGCCTTGGAAACGGTTGTACCGGCCATTTCGCAGCCGCAGCCGAAGATCATGAAACCCAGGGTAGCCATTTTGGCACTGCCCGGGAAACCGGTCCACCAACTGTCCAGCCAGGCGCACATTTCCGTAGCCTGGAACCAGTCACTTACGCCGATATATTTGATGAAGGCGCCAACCACCATGAGCCCGGCGCTGAGCAGGCCCGTGAACCGCACGCCCATCTTGTCCAGGATGATGCCGGCGAAGATGAGGAAGAAACAGAACACGTTGAGGAAGTACTCGCCGCCGGCATAGGTGCCGAAGGTGGCGCTGTCCCAGCCGCGGAGGTTCTCCAGGGTGGATTTAAGCGGGGAAAGGATGTCCGCGAACAGGTACGCGAAGAACATCATCATGGCAATGAGAACGAGGGCGGTCCACCGCAGGGCGGCGCTGTCGTTCATCAGTTTGTTCACTTTTTCTGACATGTTTTCTATTTTTTAGCCTGTAAATATACGTATTTTTTTAGTAAATTTGGTTCGGCAATCATCCTCCAAAATGAAAATTGTTGTTGCACCGGATTCGTTCAAGGAGTGCCTGACCGCCCGCGAGGTGGCCCGGGTGCTGGCGGAAGCCTTGCAGGAACGCTTCCCGGAAGCGGAGGTGGCACAAATTCCCCTGGCCGATGGTGGTGAGGGAACCCTGGATGTGCTGGCCACAGCAATGGGCGCATCCCTTGTTCCCGTAACGGTACACGACCCGCTGGACCGGCCGACAACCGCTCTTTATGGGCTGTCAGGGAACACGGCCCTCATCGAAGTGGCGCAGGCCTGCGGTATCCAGCTGGTGCGTCCACAGGAGCGCAATCCTTTCAAGGCCGATACCCGCGGCGTGGGAGAGTTGCTCCTGGCGGCACGCGAAAGGGGCTGCAGACGGTTTATTATCGGACTGGGCGGAACGGTCACCTGCGATGGCGGGCGCGGCATGCTGGCCGTCCCGGGGGTATGCGAGCTGCTGCAGGAGGCTACAGTGGAACTGCTCTGCGACGTACAAGTGCCGTTAACCGGTGCCATGCGTTTGTTCGGCCCGCAAAAAGGGGCCTCTCCCGCCGATGTAGAAGTGCTGGAAGCAGGCATGCTGGAGTGGGCGGCCTCCCTGATGGAGGAGACGGGGGTGGACGTCCGGGACTTGCCGGGCGCAGGGGCTGCAGGCGGCCTGGGCGCCGCTTTCATGGCCTATGCCCGTCCCGCCGTGTACCCGGGGATTCAGCGTGTTATGGATCTGTGCCACTTTGACCGGGCCCTTGCCGGCGCCTCGCTCGTTGTCACCGGAGAAGGTCGATCGGACCGCCAAACCCTGCAAGGGAAGGTATCGCTGGGCGTGCTGCAGCGCGCCGCTGCCGGTGGCCGCCGCGTCCCTGAATCCCCGGGGGTGGCTGTGCCCGGCGTTCCTGTCGCGCTCCTCTCCGGACGCATTGACGACGCCGAAGACCTCCGGGCTGCCGGCTTCTCCCAACTTATTGAGGTCTCGCCACGAACACTTCCTCTGTCACAGGCTCTGTCCCCTTCCATCGCCAGCGAAAACCTTCGCAAGGCCGTGCACCTGCTTCCACCATTCTCCGGCGCATAACAGACCCGCTGGTCGCTAAACGCCTGTCCCACAATGTTTTACTGAAAATCCTCGGCTCCATTTGCGCCGAGGATTTTCAGTATTTCACTCTGTATCAATACGTTAGCGACCATCTTGTCACTGCAGCAATGTAGTTAAAGCACACTGATAGGGAAACTGTCTTTAGAGAAGGTGCAAATGGAGGTCTAAAGCACAGCATGATGGCCTCGAGTGTGATCTGGAGAGGGTTGGTATGCTTTAACGATGGGAGGGGGAAGGGTGAGCGCCAGTGCCGCGCCGTGAGGTGTCACCCTCCCCCTCCGGGCGGCAAGGAGATACACTCGCCCTTCTGGATTGGTATAACAAGAATGACTGATAGTGGCGCAGGACAGTAGGACAAACGGAGCAGGTCGGTGCGGTGAATGGCGCAGGTCCGATTTTACCCTACTAACCTGCGCCACAAATCGGCCTTATAGATGCTTCTGATGGCGCAGGCCCCCACCCCAAAAACTGACCTGCGCCAGTGGGGACACTGACCTGCGCCAGTGGGGACACCGACCTGCGCCAGTGGGGACACCGACCTGCGCCAGTGGGGACACTGACCTGCACCAGTGGGGACACTGACCTGCACCGCATGAATGGGCTGACGCGAGGTTGATTAGTGTTCAGCCAATTACACACTCGGACGGGGCGCAAACGGGATACCATCCAGTGCATTTAGCTCCACTGAATCAAGCAATTACACTCCAGGCGGTGGGCCCGCCGCCTCGCATTATGCGGCTCGGCGGCTAGCGGGCCACACGGAACCACCGCCGCACGCAACCAGGTGCGGCGGTTAGCGAAACGCTCCGCTGGCTCCATCTAACGGCCAGCGGAGCGTTCGCTTCCCTTCCTGTCTCAATGTGCTTTGCAGTTAACAATCAATCCTACAATGAGTTACAGGATATTTCCCGTTCAGTTTTTGAACGAGGATTACATAATAAGTGGTTATGTATCAAGGTATTAGCCGCCGAAAAAGGAGATACACTCGGGCTGTGCCCTCGGTATGACAGGGAGGGCACCCTCGGCATGGGAGAGGGGGCCCCCCGGGCATGAAGAGAGGGCCCCCCGGCATGACGGGGAGGAAGCTCGGGAGGGCTGGGGCGATGGGGTTACTGGAAGAAGATGTTGTGCTCCAGGGTGTTGGAAAGTTCGGTGCCGATAGCCTGGAGGGTCTGGGGCAGCCAGACAAGCATCTCGCCGGGGCCACGGTGGCACCAGGCGTAGTACGGGATGAGGGTGAGTTCCACATCACGGGTGATAAGGCGACCGTCGGGCCCGAAGGACAGGGCCTGGGCCGGGGCGCTGAGGGTCACAAACCCGCCGAAGCCCGAGGGCGTGGCCGGAACGGCCACAGGGCCGGCAGGGGCCGGGAAAGCAGCCGTGCCAGGAGCGGTCGCAGGGCCAACAGGGGCCAAGGGAACAGCCTCGCGGAAGTGCGGACGCTGGTTCAGCAGGACGCTGTGGATGCTGAAGCCGGGGTTGTCCGGCCACTCGGCACAGTACACAATGGGGCCGCGCTCCACGGCCACACGGCCCTGGTCTGCGGCCACGGCGGCATGGGCCTTCACCACGCGGGGCGCCATGTCAAAATGCACGCGCACCTTGTCCCCCTTCTTCCACTTGCGCGTAATCACAAAATACCCGTCCACCAGCTCGCTTTCCACTTTTTCACCATTGAGCAGTACGCTATAACCCAGCGAGACGTCATCGGCAAAGGCATACAAATCCGACGGAACCACTTCTCCCCGCACCCAGCCGGGAATGCGGATTTTGAGCGCCATTTCCTTGCGAAGGGCGGTTTTATCCACCTCCAGTTCAACGTCCCCGTTCCAGGGATAGGCGGTGCGCTGGGACAGCACCACCTCCTTCCCCAGCACCTTCTGCTTCATGGTGTTGGGCATGAACAGATTCACATACAGGGCGTTGTCCTTCACGGCATACACATAGCCGGGCACGGAAGGAATAAAGCGGCAGATATTGGACGGGCAGCAGGCGCAGCCGAACCAGGCCTGGCGCTGATGCTGGCCCATGCTCTCCAGCGGATTGGGATAGAAGAAAGCATTCCCTTCCAGCGAAACACCGCTGATAAGCCCATTATATAAGGTGCGCTCCAGGACGTCGTAATACTTGGCATCCCCGTGCAACAGGTACATGCGGTGGTTCACATACACATTGCCGATAGCCGCGCATGTCTCGCAGTACGCCGTCAGGTTGGGCAGCTCGTAGTTGGCACCGAAGGCCTCCCCGGCGCTGGTAGCGCCGATGCCACCGGTGATATACAGTTTTTTGGAGACGATATTCTCCCAAATGCGGTCGATGGCATGGACATACCCCTCTTCCCCGGTGAGGGCGGCCACATCCGCCATGCCGGCATACATGTACGCGGCACGGACGGCATGCCCCACGGCTTCCTCCTGCTCCAGCACCGGCAGATGTGTCTGGTTATACGCCTCCCGATATGCGGTTTTGCCGCGCTCGTCCAGGAAGAACCGGGCTTCCTCCAGGTACTTCTTTTCCCCGGTGGCCAGATACAGGCGTGCCAGGGCCATCTCCGCAATCTGGTGCCCAGGCACCACGCAGGCCTGCCCCGGGCCGGCACCCACTTCCCGCACCACGCAGTTGGCATATTTGACGGCGATGTCCAGGAAATTGCGCTTGCCGGTGGCCTGGTAATGCGCCACGGCGGCATCTACCATGTGCCCCAGGTTGTACAGTTCATGGCTCAGTTCCTCGTCCTTCACCCAACGGCGCTCCCCCGCCCACGCGTGCGGGCGCTCGGGATTCATGGTACGCGCGGTGTACAGGTAGCCGTCCGGCTCCTGCGCGGCGGCCACAATGACCAGCACACTGTCTATATACCGTTCCAACTTCTTGTCCGGATACGTCTGCAGCACGTAGGAGGCACCCTCGATGGTTTTATACACATCCGTATCGTCAAAGGAAAAACCCTTTACCTCATAGCCCAGGTTCACGGGCGAATGCATTTGCTTCCCTGCCTTGACGAAGTTCTCATAACGGCCCTCACTCTCACATTTGGAGAAGGCCAGCGGGATGGTGACCTCGCGGGAGGCTTTGAGGCGCTGTCCCCAAAAGGAGTCCGGCGCAATTTTTACGCTGGTGAAAGGGACCGGGCCGATGGGATAGCCGGGTTGGGAGGCTGGTTGCGCAAGGGCAGAAACGGCGGCCGGAATCAGGGCCATGGAGAGAAGGAACGGCTTGGTCATCATCTTTTTATACTTATCTGACAAATTTACCAAAAAAGTACGTAGCTTCGCATGACAATTGCAAAAAGATTTGGCGGTTTCAAAAATCACCCCTATATTTGCAGTGTAATAGCATACTAATACAGCAAAATGGCGCTCATCGAACTGAACGATATCAACAAGACCTACAACAACGGACAGCCCCTGCACGTGCTGAAGGGCATCAACCTGCAAATCGAGCGGGGGGAATTCGTATCCATCATGGGCGCTTCCGGCTCCGGCAAGAGTACCCTCCTGAACATCCTGGGCATCCTGGACAATTACGACACCGGCACCTACCACCTGGACGGCAAGCTCATCAAGGACTTGAACGAGAAACAGGCGGCAGACTACCGCAACCGCATGATTGGGTTCATCTTCCAGAACTTCAACCTCATCGGCTTCAAAACGGCCGTGGAGAACGTGGAGCTGCCGCTATACTACCAGGGCGTGCCCCGCAAGAAGCGCCATGAACTGGCCATGGAATACCTGGACAAGATGGGCCTCTCCCCCTGGGCGCACCACTTCCCGAGCGAGATGTCCGGCGGCCAGAAGCAGCGCGTGGCCATCGCCCGCGCCCTCATCACCCGGCCGCAGATTATCCTGGCCGATGAACCCACCGGTGCCCTGGACTCCAAAACCAGCGTGGAAGTGATGCAGCTTCTCAAGCAGCTGAACAAGGAAGACGGCATCACCATTATAGTAGTAACGCACGAGGGCGGCGTGGCCAACGAGACCAATAAGATTATCCATATCAAAGACGGGATTATCGGGAAGATTGAAGAAAACACCCGCCACGAGGCCTGGCAAGGGTCGGCGATGAAATAGATTCTTCGGCAAGCTCAGAATGACAATGGCAAGCTCAGAATGACAAAATGACAATAGCAAGCTCAGAATGACAGCATGCGCGAATTATTCCACGAAATAGGCAGTTCCCTCAGGCAGAACAAGCTCCGTACGGCCCTCACGGGCTTTGCGGTGAGTTGGGGCATTTTCCTGCTCATCACCCTGCTGGGCGCCGGCAACGGCCTCATGAACTCCTTCATGGGCAACATGAATCAGTACGTGAGCCAGAGCATTACCGTGGAAGGCTGGCGCACTTCCAAGCCCTATGCCGGCTACAAGGAGAACCGACGCATCCACCTGGACACCAAAGACTTGTCCTACACCCAAGGCAAGGACTGGGAAGGCCGCATCCGGGGCGTCATCACCGCTACCACCGGAACCAGCCTTACCCTGACCCTGGGCAGCCGCACCGTTGACGGCTGGATGGAAGGCAAAATGCCGCAGCACCTGGAACAGGAGAAACTGCAGATGGCCGCTGGCCGCTACATCAACCAGGGAGACATGGACGGCTGCCGCAAAGTGATGGTGCTGAGCCTGGCGCAAGCCAAAGAACTGAATCCGGATGAGCCGGAAGCCATCATCGGCGCATGGGTGAGCGCCGGAAAAATCGCCTTCCGGGTGATTGGCATTTACCATACCGACGAACAAAGCTGGCGCCGCAGCTGCCCCATCCCCTACACCACCTACAAAGCCATTTACGACCCTTCCGACAAGATTGAGTCCATCACCTTCACGGTGGAAGGGCCGCGGACGCTGGAAGAGCACCAGGCCTTCGAGAAAGAATATGGCGATGCCATCCGCCGCCGGCACAGCATTGCCCCGGATGACCAGCGTGGCATCTGGATCGATAACGGCTATACCCAGAACCTGCAAATGTCCAACGCCAGCCGCATCCTCCAGATTGCCATGTGGATTCTGGGCCTGCTCACCCTGGTAAGCGGCATTGTGGGCGTGTCCAACATCATGCTCATCACCGTGAAAGAACGCACGCACGAGTTCGGCATCCGCAAGGCGATTGGCGCAAAACCCGCCGATGTCCTCAAGCTCATCATTGCCGAGAGCGTGAGCATCACGGCCCTCTTCGGCTATGTGGGCATGCTCCTGGGCATGGTGGCCTGCGAGATTCTGGACAAGACGGTGGGCCAGAAAGGCGTGAACATCGGCTTTGAAGAAATAAAAATGCTGGTAAACCCGTCCGTGGGCGTGGATGTGGCCATAGAAGCCACCGTGCTGCTTGTTTTGGCCGGAACCCTGGCCGGGATTATCCCCGCCTGGAAAGCGGCCCGTGTAAAACCCATTGAAGCATTGCGTGCAGAATGAAATGGTTGGATACAGATACCTTCCGGGAGATTCTGGACAGCATCCTGCGTAACCGCAGCAGGAGCCTCCTCACCGGATTCGGCGTATTCTGGGGCATCTTCATGCTCATGCTGCTGATTGGCGGCGGGCAAGGGCTCAAGCAAATCCTCATGAACGAGTTCGACGGCTTTGCGCAGAACACCTGTATTGTCTTTGCCGGCAACACCTCCAAGCCGTACAAGGGCTTCAGGAAGGGCCGCAGCTGGAACATGAATTATGCCGATGTGGACCGTCTGAAGCACCTGGTGCCGGAGCTGGAAACCGTGACGCCTTCTGTGAGCCTCTGGGGCAAAAGCGTCGCACGCGGCGAGACCGTGTCGTCATCGGCCGTAATCAAGGGCAACCGGGCCGACTATGCCCGCATCGAGACGCCCAAACTCATGTACGGACGCTACCTGAACGAAGCCGACATTGCCCAGGAGCGCAAAATCTGCGTCATCGGCAAGAAAGTATATAACGAGCTGTTCCCGGAAGGCGGAGACCCCTGCGGGCAGCGAATCAAGGTGGACGGGGCCTATTACAGCGTGGTGGGCGTGGACTGGAACGACGGGAACGGCATCAACATCAACGGCAGCGCGTCGGAGACGGTGACCATTCCCATCAGCCTGGCGCGGAGGGCCTACAACATGGGCAATACGGTGCATATGATTTGCTTCACCGCCAAGGAGGGCATCGTCATGAACGACATTTCTCCGCGCGTGCGGGAAATCATTGCCCGGGCGCACTATATCCATCCGGAAGACGAACAGGCCATGTTCCTCCTGAATACGCAGCTCATTTTCGGGATTATCGACAACCTGTTCAACGGCGTGAATTTCCTGATTTGGCTCATCGGCCTGGGAACCCTGCTGGCGGGCGTCATTGGCGTGTCCAACATCATGATGGTGAGCGTGAAGGAACGCACCACGGAGATTGGCATCCGCCGGGCTATCGGCGCCACGCCGCGGCAGATTCTGGGCCAGATTATTGCGGAGAGCACCGTGCTCACACTGGTGGCCGGCATGGGCGGCATTGTGTTCAGCGTACTCATCCTATATGGCGTGGAACTGGGCATGACCACGGACGGTATCCTGAAGGCGCCGTTCCAGGTGCCCTTTTGGACAGCGGTGCTGGCGGCATCGCTGCTCACCGTGCTGGGCGTGGTGGCCGGCCTTATGCCCGCCTCCCGCGCCATGCAGATTAAACCCGTTGATGCCATGCGAGATGAATAGTCCTGTCATACCGAGCGAAGCGAGCGTATCTCATGATAGAATATAAAAGTTTATAGATATGAAAAAGTTTGGAAAAATTCTGATGATCGTCCTGGTGGTCCTCCTGTTTGCGGGCACCTTCGGCTACCTGTTCAAGCGGTCCCAGCCCAAGGAAATCCGTTACCAGGAGCTCTCCCCTGCCATGGGCGACATTTCCAAAAGCACCGTGGTCACGGGCAAAATCCAGCCCCGGGACGAGGTGAACGTGAAACCGCAAATCAGCGGCATTGTGGCCGAGGTGTACAAGGAAGCCGGCCAGACGGTGAAAGAGAACGAGGTCATCGCCAAGCTGAAGGTGATTCCGGACATGAACCAGCTGGCCAGCGCCCAGAGCCGCGTGCGCCTGAGCGAGGTGAACCTGGAGCAAGCGCAAATCAACTACGAGCGTGAAAAAGCCCTGTTCGACAAGCAGCTGGTGAGCGCCGACGAGTACGAGAAAATCCGCCAGGCGCTGAAGCAGGCGCAGGAAGAGCACGCCATCGCCCAGGAGGTCCTGGAAATTGTCCGGGACGGGGTGTCATCGTCCAACAAAACCGGGAGCACCACGCTCATCCGTTCCACCATATCGGGCCTGATTTTGGACGTGCCGGTGAAGGTGGGTAACTCCGTCATCAATTCCAACACCTTCAACGACGGCACCACCATTGCCACAGTGGCCAACATGAACGACCTCATCTTCGACGGCAACATTGACGAAACGGAGGTGGGACGCCTGCACCTGGGCCTGCCGGTGCGCATTTCCGTAGGTGCGCTGCAGGACCTGCACTTCGAGGCTGCGCTGGAGTATATCGCCCCTAAAGCGACCGAGAGCAACGGCACCAACCTCTTCGAGATAAAGGCGTCCGTGAAAGTACCTGCCGATGTCACCATCCGCAGTGGCTACAGCGCCAACGCGGAAATTGTGCTGGAAGAGGTGCACGACGTGCTTACCCTGCCGGAAAGCGCCATCCAGTACGAGGGCGAGCAGACGTTCGTGTACGTGGCCGGAGCCGACGGCTATGAGCGCCGGGAAGTGGAAACGGGCCTCTCCGACGGCGTAAACATTGAAATCAAGCGCGGCCTGGCCCTGGACGAAAAGGTCCGCGGACCGCAAATCATCACCACCAAGTAAGCCATGAAAACCTTGCTCATTACCCTGGCCCTCCTGATGCAGGCGCCTGTGGACTCCCTTCCGGACCTCTCCCACCCCTGGACGCTCCAGGAGTGCATGGACTGGGCGCTGGAGCACAACCTTACCGTTGCCACGCAAACCATTACCCGGGAGAGAACCGCCGTAGAGAAAAATACGGCCGAATGGTCCTGGGTGCCCGATGCAAGCGGTTCCGTGAGCCAGAACTGGAACTTTGGCCGCGGCCTGGGCGGCGACAACACCTACGAGTACGGCAACAGCGCCAACACCGGCTTTACCCTGAGCAGCAGCATGACGCTGTTCGACGGCCTGTCCACGCCGCGCCGCATCCAGCTGGCCCGCCTGAACCTGGAAGCCGCCATCCAGGACCTGGAGAAGGCCCGTGACGATATCCGCGTGTCCGTGGCCAAGGCCTACGTGCAGGTACTGTATAACTATGAGATTGAGGGCGTTGCGCGCCGGCAGTTGCGGATTGACTCCCTGCAGGTGGCGCGCCTGCAGGGCATGTTCGACAACGGGAAGGCCTCGGCGGCCGATTTGGCGCAGCAGAAGGCCTCGCAGGCGTCCAGCCACCTCACCTGGGTGCAGGCGGAGAACAATGTACGCAGCGCCCTGCTGGACCTGGCGCAGCTGCTGGACCTGCACGTTTGGGAAGGCTTCCATATCGACCGGCCGCAAGTTGAACTGGAACAGGTGCTGCTGAGCAGTCCGGACGACATTTTTGCCGATGCCGTGCAAATCCGGCCGGCCATCCGCGCGGAAGAACTGCGCCTGGAAGGGACGTACCGTTCCATCCAGATTGCGCATGCCCAGCACCTCCCCTCCCTCACCCTGTCTGCAGGATTGGGCGCCAACTACTACAGTACCAATACGGTAACCAGCTTCTTTGACCAGCTGAGCAACAACTTCAGCCAGTATGTGGGCCTGCGGCTCAACGTGCCCCTGTTCACGCGCTTCAGCGCCCGGAACCAGCTCCGGAGCGCCAGGCTCAACCGTGTGAACCAGGAAATCCAGCTGCAGCGGGTGAAGAACAACCTGTACAAGGAGATTGTACAGGCGTGGAACGGCGCCGTGGCCGCCCAGGCCAAGTGGGAAAGCGCACGGGAAGCGCAGGTGGCGGCAGAGGCGGCGTTTGAGCTGCAGGAAGCCAAGTATGAGAACGGGAAGGCCACGTTTACGGAGTTCAACGAGGCCCGCAACCGCCTGGTGAAAGCCTACTCGGATGCCGCCCAGGCTACGTACGAGTACCTGTTCCAGACACATCTGGTAGAGTTCTACCGCGGCGGCGCGCTCACGCTGTAGCCTGGGCCGCGTGGAGACAACTCTCTGATTAATAGAAATTTACGCGTAGTGCCTTATTCTGTTTGGGATAAGGCACTTTCTGTATATAGCTGTGTACCAGACAATTACCTCCACACCCAATGATTTGCACGATCCCTGAAAGATTTGCACGATTGAAACTTTATGATTACATTTGCAGAAATGATAGCAGATATGGAAGCAATTACAAGAGTGCAAACCGTTATCAGATTCAGGGAGGATGTCCTGAACCGGGCCCGGTATAAGGCCAAGCAACAAAGCATGTCTTTGAATGCGTACCTGGAGCATGTGGTGGAGGAGGCCGTAAAGCCGCAGATTCCCAAGCTCCCCAAGGATTTTAAAATCATTCCTGCTGTAGAGCGGCTTTCCGGCATTATGCCCGCACCTACACAAGAGCAACTGGCAGCAGATGATCGTCTGGCATACATCTATAATAAAGGGCTTGCGGTATGAAAATTTTTTTGGATACCAACATCCTCATGGATTGGTGCGACAAAACGCGCCCGGGGAACCCCTTCGCCAAAACAATCCTGTCATCGGCCGGACCGGACACCTATGAACTATACGTCAGTACACAAAGTATTATAGACTGCGCCTATTCCTTGAGAAAACTCGGCGTCCAGTATGAAGATTTCAGTGAACTGTTCCGCGTTCTGCGCACAATTACCCATATCGTGGGGATAGATGAACTGGATTTGCTTTGGGCCCTGGAGCACTATTCCGGAGATTTTGAGGATGACATGCAGTACGCCAGCGCCTACAGCAATGTCTGCGACTTTTTTATAACCCGTGACAAGGCGCTTTCCTCCTTGAACGACAAAGAGTGCCCCATGACTGTTATCACGCCTGAGGACTTTGTAGCAAAGATGACGGAAGATTAGAAGCTGCGGCCCACCAGGGCGTGGGCAAAGGCTTTCAGGATGTCAAAGCAGGCGGGGTCCATGCGGGCGTCCGTGCCTTTGGTCACGGCGCGGGTGCTCAGGTCGGAGATGGCCTTCTTGGCGGCATCGGCCACGCCTACGCTGTCGTAGATGGCCTTCACGCGGGCAATTTTGGCCGCTTTTTCCTCCGGGGTAACCACAGGGGCGTTCAGCGCCTCTTCCAGCCCCTCGGCACCCAGTTCCAGGGCTTTTAAGGTGAGCCAGGACTTCTTGCCGTTCAGGATGTCTCCGCCGATGGGCTTGCCAAACACCTTTTCGTCACCATAGGCATCCAGGTAATCGTCCGCCACCTGAAAGGCAAGGCCCAAGTAATAGCCATAGTCGTACAGGCATTCCTGGCTGGGAACATCGGCCCCGCCAATGAGGGCGCCCATCTGTGAAGCACAGGCAATGAGCACGCCCGTTTTGAGGCCGATCATCTGCATGTATTCCTGCATGGTCACGTTGTTCCGCTTTTCAAAATCCATGTCCATCTGCTGGCCATCACACACCTGCGAGGCGGTGCGGGAGAAGAGTTCCAGCGCCTGGGGCAAAACGGCCGCCGGAGCTTTTGCAATGCGTTTGTAGGCATCTATGCACATGACATCGCCGCTGAGGATGGCGGTGTCCTCGTCCCATTTTTTCCAAACAGTCTCATGCCCGCGGCGGAGCGGGCTGCGGTCCATGATGTCGTCATGGATGAGGGTGAAGGTATGGAACACCTCCAGGCCGGCCGCCGGATCCAGGATTTGCGGCGTGAGGGTATCGGCAAAAAAACTGTAGGTGACGAGGCACAGGCGCGGACGGATGCGCTTGCCACCGATGGCAATCATGTACCGGAGCGGGTCATACAGCCCGCCGGGTTCTGCCTGGAATTCAATTTTGCCAAAAAGGTCCTTCAGGGCCTGGTCGATGGTGCTTTCTGGAATCATGGTGCGTAAATTTTTACAAAGATACGCAATTATTCTGAAAAACAGGCTGGCCGATAATTGCCTGACAATCAATATTTTACTAATAATCCTCGGCGCTTTTGGAGCCGAGGATTATCAATAAATAGCTGTGTGTTAAGCACTTATCGACCAGCGAAACAGGGTTCAGATGTTACAGTTGGAAGACCACGGAGGAGTTGGCGCCGAGCTTGAGGACACCGTCATTGACAGCGGCGGAGCCCAGCACGGCCACGGGACGGGTCATGTCGTCGGCCACGGTGACCTGCTTCTCGGAGGAGGCCACGTTGTGGATGACGAGCAGCCTCTCGGAGCCGGCGGTCATGTACCAGGAGGCGATGGAGCTGCCGCTAAGCCCGGCGTTAGTCATTGTGCCAGAAGCCAGAGCCTCGTAGGTGTTGCGAAGGCGGATCCAGGTCTGGTACACATGCAGGATGGAGCCGTCGGTGGCGGACTGGGCCTCCGCGGACATATCGGCCTTGAGCATGCCGGAATCCACCTTGTTGTTCACGCCTTTCTTGGCACATTCCCTGCCGGCCTTGTCCCAAAGCATGGGGGTGCGGACATATTCGTCGCCACCATCCTTGGTGCCGTAGTAGCCCAATTCCTCGCCCTGATAGATGAAAGGCTTGCCACCGCCGGAAAGGAGAATGGCGCCCGCCTGTTTCATGCGGGCCTGGTTCTTGCCCACCTCGGAGCCAAAACGGTTTTGGTCATGGTTGGACAAGAAGAAGGAAGTAGTGGCATCGGCGCGCACTGCCGTGTGGTCACTCACATATTGGGCAACCTGCGTGGCAAAACCGGACGCATTCTGGTTATTGAGCATGTCACGTACCTTATAGCCGTAGTCAAACTCGAAGCAAGACGTGATGCCCTTGTAGTAATTCTTTTCAATGTCGTGCCCGTCCCAGGCTTCCCCTACCATGAAGATGTCCTCCGTCTGGCCCAGCGACATTCCGGCGTCCTTGTAGGTAGCGTTGCAATGCGCATACCACTTGCCCAGCAGGGTTTGGTTGGCCGTATTGTTGTAGGAATTGATGCCACCGCAGATGTGCTTCACGGCATCCAGGCGCAGGCCGTCGATCCCCATATTGATCCACTTGTCAGCCGATGCCGCCAGCTCCTGGAAACAGGCATTGTTCTCCGCCGTGGAGACATCGCCATAGTTCAAATCCGGCATGGAATCGCTGAAGCAGCCCATGTAGTACAGGGTTTCAGTGGAGACATTGGTGAGTTCCACTTTGTAGCGGCCGTTGCCGGTGAACCACATGTCGGATCCGTCGGCCACCAATTCCATGGCGGTACCTTCCGTGATGGTGCTGCCGCTTTTGGCGCCGAACTTGGAGCCGGCGTCCCAGTTGTTGTATTTGCGTACCAGAACGCCCCATCTGCCGTTGATTTCCATCACCAGGTAGTAGGTGCCGTCGCCTTTGTCCACAAATTTCACCACTTTCCCTTCGCCGCCGTCCTGCCAGACCCACAGGTTCCAGCCGGCGCTGCCGTTGGTGACGGCATCGGTGGTTTTGGTGATGGTGAGCTTGGGGGAACCGCTGGTTACCTGCTTCCACTCACCCGACGAATACGTGGTTCCTTTCAGCATGGGGAACTTGCTGTAGTCGGCAGAAGGATTGGCGCTGAAGAAGTAATAGTCACGATATTTGCTGGCAGGGTTGGACACCGCCTCCTTGAACCAGGGATGGGTTTTGGCGCTGTGGTTGAGCACGTAGTCCATGTAGATGGCAATGCCTTTGGCATGGGCGGCCGCCAGCAGGTCCTGGAAGTCCTGTTCCGCCTTGGCCGATGTCTTCTCCCCTACCGCATAGAGCGGATTCAGCGTGGTGTAGTCCTTCACGTCGTAGGCGTGATAGGAGTCCGTGGGATGCGCCGGCGAAAGCCACAGCGCCGTGACGCCCATCTGGTCCAGGTAGTCCAGCTTGTTCTGGATGCCTTTGAAGTCGCCCACACCGTCACCGTCGCTGTCCGCAAAGCTGTAAATGAGTAACTGATAAGCGGTATTGGACCGCTTGGTGCCGTCGAAGGCGGCCGGAGCGGGCACCAGGGCCTGCCAGTTGGAGCCGGACTGCGCCACACTCACCGAAGCCTTGAGGCTGCCGGATACAAAATCCACGGAACCGGTGCGCGCCTCGCCTTCGTTAGCGGCCACAGTCACGCTCACGGAGCCATTTCCGGATCCGGAAGTCTTGTTCAGTTCAATCCAGTCGGAGGCCGTAACGGTCCAACTCCCGGAGGCTTTCACCTGCAGGAATTTGGTGGATCTGTCAGACTCCGTAAACGACAGCGAGGTGGGGCTCACTGTAAGCGTTGAATCGGAAGGAGTCACCGAGGGTGTTTCCTTGCCACTGCAAGCCACCAGGGCCACGGCCGCAGCCAGTATCCAAAGGATCTTTTTCATAAGGGTCGATATTAATTTGGCAGACGGGCGTCCGGTCAGGGGCGCCCGCCTGAAAAAGGATTAGTTGGCTGGGATAAGCGTGACCGTGGCCTTGTTCAGGTCTACAACCGCTTTGTAAGTACCCGCCTCAGCGACCTCGATGTCGCCGCCATAGGCAGACAGCTTATCCAGCGCGCCACCCAGGGCGTAGTCCCAGTTGCCGTTGAAGCGCACCTTGAATTTGGCGCCGGCTTCCAGGGTCACATCACCGGAGTAGGTAAGGTCGGTAGAATTGAACGCAAGTTCCACATCCTCCGACCAGTCGTTGAAGGTGCCGATCAGGCCCACCTTGGTTACGGCCAGGGCCGTAGCCACAGGAGACTCCGCAGCCAGGTTCACCGTCCAGAAGTAGGTGCCGTCGGCAATGGTCATATTGTCGCCGGTACCGGGGGTCAGGGCATAGGTGAGGTCGGTGGCCGAACCGCCAATCCAAGTACCGTCATGCACGAACTTGAAGCTGCCGCCGTTCATCACCAGGGCGCCCATATAGACGCCGTCTTTCCCCTGAAGCTTGGGATCGTTGGCCGCGCTCCAGCTATAACCGGAATAGTCGCCGGCTACGGTAATTTCAGGCTTGAACGCAGGAGCGGAACCCTCGCCTTCGATGGAACCGGTGCCGGTGCTGAAGTCCAGCGTCACCACCTGTTCCGCCAGAACGGGCACGGCTTCCAGGTCACCGCCGTTGCCGCGGCAGACAATCTTGCCGTCGTAGATATTGAACTCACGGGTCCAGGCAGCGGAGGTGGAGATGGCCGATGCGGCATACATGCGCAGGTTGCCGCCCTTGAGCGCCGTGGCCTTGAGAACCTTGCCGTCGGCCTTGAACAGCGCGGCTTCCGTAGCTTCCACCACTTCCTCGTTCCAGGCATCGTCGCCCAGGTTGGTGGCGTCGCCGATAAGGAAGATACGGGCAGGCTCCACGTGAACCTTTTCATTCTTGAAGTCCACATGAACCATATAATACCCATCTTCCGCAACGGTGCAGTTGCCGCCGGCCTCGGTGAAACCGTCGTTGGTGGTCAGGCCCCAGAAGTCGCCGCCCCAGGCACGTGTACTGTTGAACTTGAAGCCCTTTCCGGCGCTGAAATAACGCACCGTCCAGAACTGGGCCTCGGCGTTGGCGCCCCATGCCGGATTGTGCAGGACCGGTGTCATTTCCACGACGCCGTCGGATTCCCAATCCCAAGCGCCGAATTCGTCGCCAATCATGTAAAGGGCGTCCGGGAATTCCTTGTACTCCTCGATGAGGATGGTGGGCTCGTCACCGTAAGTGAGGGTAATATTGTAGTTGCCGTCCGTTCCCACGCTGATATTCTTGTCACCGGCGGCAAACGTCTCGCCAAGGACAGCCTGGTAAATACCGTACGGATTTCCTTCCTCGTAGACGCTCTGGGCATTCTCCTCAGGACCGCCCAGCGAAATGTCCCAGGCATGGTCTGCACGGATCTTGAACTCATCGATGGCACGCAGCGGGAAGTTCCTGATCTGCCAGGTGTCGCCGGAAACATTCTCCAGGTCATAGTCCTTCTCCCACCCGCTGTCTTCCATGGTACCCGCCAGGGACCAGGCCTTGGGCTTGTCAACCTCGGGGACAATGACGGAACTCACCTTGAGGCCGCTGGGCGTAGCAATCTTTGCGGTCATGTTAGCCGGGTCCACAAACAAGTCATAGACACCTGCAGCACCCACCTTGATGTTGGCACCATCCTGGGCAACGGCAAAGTCCGCATCCAGGCCGCCGAATTCACCGCCCAGGTTCACGGTCCAAGCCTTGTCCTGACGGAACTTGAATTCATCGTCTGCGGTGAGGCTTACGCCGAAGGCTGCGCTGACAGAGCCGTCACTCACCATCGGGATATCGTTATTCCATTCGATACCGTAATTGGTCAGTTTGCCGATGACACTCCAGTTGGATTCCTCCACGAACTCGGGATACGGGTCGAAGGCAGCGGTTACCAGAGCAGTGCCGGTACCGGAGAAGTAATACAGGTCATAGACACCGTCGGCCCCCACCTTGATGTTGGCGCCATCCTGGGTAACGGCAAATTCAGCGTCGAGTCCACCGAATTCACCACCCACGTTAACGGTCCAGGCCAGATCCTGACGGAACTTCACTTCGTCTGCGGCCTTCAGGACCACGTGGGCAGCCACATAGTTACCGTTACCGTCCGTCCACATGTTCAGGTCGCCGTTCCATTCGATGCCATAGGCCGTCAGTTTGCCTATGACGCTCCAGTTGGAGTCTTCCGTGTACTCCTCGTAAGGACAGCCCACTGCGTCTTCCGGCATTTCCACGGATACTTCCGCCTTTGCCTCGGAATCCACGAAGGCATTGGTGATGCCTTCGGAAGGATTCTGGATGGAACCACGGACAGCCAGTTCCACCGACACGACATCGCCGAAACGGAAGCCACGCACCTTCAAGGCATTTACCAGCGTTTTTTGGGTCAGGGTAAGGGTGGAACCGTCGTTCTTGGTGCTAAGGGTAACATTGGCGGGCTTGCCATTCACGCTCACCATGGCCAGCGTATGGTAAGTAGCCATTTTTTCGTTGAAGTCCATGGTGAAGACAGCGGGAGTGTAGGCTACTACAATGTCGCCATCGGCCGTGAAGCTCTGCAGTACAGGAGCCGTAGCCTTCGAGATATCGACAATCGCCCTTTCCTCCACCTTGGCGCAGGAGAATGCCATAAGGGCCAGACATCCTGCAGTTATGATAGACAAAATTCTTTTCATGGTCGATTACTATTTATTGTATCCTTCGTTCTGTTCCAGGTTGGGGTTAACCATCATATCGGAAACAGGGATGGGGAAAAGGTTCTTGTAGCTTTCCACGGCCTGACCATCATGGGTACCGCCCTTCCACTGCCACACGTACTTGTCGGTGGTGAAGTAGTCGTAGCGAATCAGGTCCTGACGACGCCACAGTTCCAGATAGAGTTCGCGGGCGCGCTCGTCCAGAATCGTGTCCACGCTGAGGGTGGACTCGGGATCCAGGCCGGCGCGGGCGCGGACCTCGTTCAGGTAATTCAGGCCATCGGCAGCGGTAAAGACCGTGCTGCCATTCATGGCACACTCGGCGGCCATCAGCAGGACATCGGCATAACGGAACACCGGGAAATCCGTATCCGGGTGACCGGCGGCGGAACCGGGGTTACCGGCAGAAGTGATGTTCTTATACTTCTGGATACCAATACCATTGGTAAATTCAGTCATATCAGTCACATCCTCCGTCTGGCCGGACGTCCAGAAAATGGCACGGTCATCACCGGCGGAGAACTTGTGGTAGAACTCAGGCGTTGCACGGCAACCGGACCAACCGGAAGAGATGCCCAAATCGGCAGCGTTCATATTACCACCGGTGAAAGCGAAGATCAGGTAGTCGGTCACGCCATAAGACTGGGTGTCGATACCATCCTGCTCGATGGAGAAGATAATCTCGTCGGTGCGCTGGTCGTTGTCGGCCAGGAAGAGTTCCTGATAGGGGCTGTAAATGCCGCCAACAGAAGTGGTATGCAGGGAATAACCGTCATCCATGATGTCCTTGAGGACGGTGGCGCACTTGTCCCACTGGGGCGTGCCGACATACACCTTGGCATTCAGGTAGAGCTTGGCCAGAATCATCTTGGCAGCAGTCTTGTTGATGCGGCCGTACTCGGTGGCGGCACGCTCTGCCAGGGCGCTGTTGTCGATGATGTCCGTGAGTTCTTTCTCCAGCCACTCATACAGGGCGGCACGGGTGATGCGGCCGGGAGTCTGGCCCACCAGGGAAGATTCATCGGCAAAGGGCACATTGCCAAAGTTGTCTAAAGCGTGATAGTAGCTCCAGGCGCGGAGGGCGCGGGCCTCGGCAATCCACTCAGCCTTGTTGGGGAGGTCGATGGTGGCGTTGTTGGCCTGACGGATGAACTCGTTGCACTGGGCAATCTGGAAGAACAGACGGGAATAGATGGAGTAAATAAGGCCCGTGGAAGCGTCCCAGTTCATTTGGCACACATCCGGAACACCTTCGTCGTTCCAGCCGCACACATACACGTCGGTGGAAAGTTCAGTCAGATGGAACATACCACGGATGTACTGGCTCATACCGCCGTCCAGGCCGGAAATGGAAGGGTCGCCGTCCGGGCCATAATAGCCGGAGGTGGCATAACCGGTATAAATGCCGGCCAGGAAGGCATTGTAATCTTCCGCCTTGGTGAAAGCCTTGTCCGCCGTGTTCTTGTTAGGGTCGATGGGCGTCACGTCCAGGGACTTGACGCAGGAAGCGAGCGAAGCCGTCAGGGCAAGGGAAGCAAGGATATATTTGATGGTTTTCATATATGTATCCTCCTTGTTTTAGAAATTGAATTTAAGGCCCAGGATAAAGGTGCGCGGACGCGGATAAACCGTACCGTCGATACCACCGTACACTTCCGGGTCGATACCGGAATAAGGAGAGATGGTGCAGATGTTCTGGACCGTTCCGAAGATGTTCAGGGAAGCGGGACGACCGGAGGCAATCTCGAAGAGCTTCGGGAAAGTGTAGCCAATGGTGAAGTTGTCCAACTTGAAGAAGGAAGCGTTCTCAATGTAGTAGTCCGAAATGTACATGGCATTGTCGAAGTTGGAATTGAGAGCGGAAGCGCTGCGGTTGGAAATGAAGTTGTTCACCCACAGGTCCTTGAGCATTTCGTTGTTGGAAGCCACGTTGTTGTACACGTAGTTGCCCAATGAGGCGTGACCGCTCAGGGCTGCCGTCCAGTTCTTGTAGGAGAAGTTGGTGTGGAAACCGAAGGTGACATCGGCCCAGGGCTTGTGGAAGAAGTAACGGTCGCTTTCATTGATGACGCCGTCGTTGTTGCGGTCCACATACTGGCCGAACACGGGCTTGCCGTTCTGGTCGTACACCTGCTGATACACATAGAAGGCGCTCATCGGATGGCCGATGTCGTGCTTCTGCACCCAGTTGTCGGTACCGCCGGCAATGCTGCCGGTGCGTACACCTTCCTTGTTCTCGGAAGAAGCGTTCAGCTTGGTAATCTTGTTGTCGTTATACGCCACGTTGAAACCGGCCGTCCAGCTCAGGTCACGGGTTTCCAGGATAACACCGTTCAAATCCAGTTCCACACCCTGGTTGGTAAGGGAAGCGATATTGGTATTCAAGTAGTTGGTGAGGTTGGAAAGGGCTGCCACCTGCACATAGGAAAGCAGGTCCTTGGTGTCACGGCGATACCAGTCGATGCTGGCCGTGAGGCGGTCGTTCCAGAAACCCAGATCCACACCCACGTTGTAGGTGGTGGTGGTTTCCCACTTCAAGTCCGCATTGTAGCCCAGTGCAGTGATAGGGACAATGGTTTTGCCGCCAAACTGGTAGTAAGAACCCAGCTGGTTGGTGAAGAAGGTGGCGAAGGTGTCATAGTAACCGCCTACGTCCTGCTGGCCGGTCTGGCCCCAGGAAGCGCGGAGCTTCATGGTGGAAACGGACTGCACATTTTTGAGGAAGGCCTCGTTCTTGGCATTCCAACCCAAAGCCACGGACGGGAACAGGCCCCACTTGTTGTTCTGGAAACGGGAAGTGCCGTCCCGGCGGATGGTGGCGGTGATCAGGTAACGGTCATCGAAGCTGTAGTTGGCACGGCCGAAGAAAGATACCAGGAAATATTCGCCCTTGTACTCGGACTTGCCCAGCACAAAGTCGGGATCGCTGAGCTTGAAGCTCTTGGAGTCGTTGTCCGTATAGAAACGCTGCCAGGAATAACCGGCCATCACGTCAATGGTGTGCTTCTCAGCGAAGGTTTTGTTATAGTCGGCATAGAACTCCAGGGTGGTGTTCTGACGGCCGTAGTGGTAATCCTCGTGGGAGCCGCTGGCCTTCATGACACCGTTGGCGTCGATGTACTGCTGCTTGGTGCTGTGGTAGGAAGCTTCAGAGTTCTGGTTGAGCTCGGTGTAACCACCGCTTCGGGCCCAGTCCATACCCAGGTTCAGGTTCAGGCGGAGGTCTTCCAGACCATGGATCTTATAGTCGAACTGCGCATTGCCGATGAAACGGTTGGCGGTAGCGATGCCGATGCGCTCGTTCAGTTCTGCAACGGGGTTCAGGGTGGCCATGCCATTGGGGTTGCCATCCGTACCGCGCCAAATGCGATAGCCGTTCAGGCCACCCTCCTCATCGGTGGCATATACCGGCTGGGTAGGGTCATAGCGGAGGGCGGCACCGATGGCGCCTTCGTCCACGAACCAGTTCTTGGAGTAGGTGTACTTACCGTTGAGGTTCACCGTCAGGTGCTTGTCAAAGAAGGTAGGCGACAGGTTTACGCTGGCGGTACCACGGTTCATCTTGGAACCCTTGAGGGTACCGTTCTGATTGGTGAAGCCACCGGAAACACGGTACGGGAGGGTTACGCTGCCCATGTTCACGTTGCCGTTGATGCTCAGGTTGGCATCTACGGAAGGAGCGGCGCGGTAAATCTGGCGCTGCCAGTCGGTGTTTTCCTTGCCCAGGGCGTTCAGGGCTGCCGCGGCGATTTTTCCGTCGGCCACACGCTGGCTCACCAGTTCACGCACCTGGTCACCGGTAAGCACGTCCTGGTACTTGGCCAGGGTGTTCACGGAAGTGGTGACATCCAAAGCGATGTGCGGAATGTGGGTGGTACCCTTGGCGCCCTTCTTGGTGGTGATGACGATAACACCGTTGGAAGCACGGGAACCATAGATGGCGGTTGCGGAAGCATCCTTCAACACGGTGAAGCTCTCAATGTCTTCCGGGTTGATGGAAGAGAGCGGGTCGCCCATGCCGGAGATGCCGTCGTTGGAAACGGGGAGGCCGTCGATGATGTAGAGCGGGTCGTTGGAGGCGTT
>DFFY01000045.1 GCA_002371115.1 Bacteroidales bacterium UBA3764 | reverse complement strand
TGGTTTCCACCAGGAAAGCGCCACCTACGCCACCAGCATTGGCAACGCCGTTGGAACCGAGCGCACCGGTGAGATCCGGAGCGGCAACTACGTGAGCGACCAGCATGAGGCAGGCACCGGCGATGATACCGCCGATGAGCTGACCCACCCAGTATCCACAGGCGTCTTTCCAGCTCATGCGGCCGGAAAGGGCCACTGCGAGGGTGATGGCCGGGTTGATGTGGCAACCGCTCACGCCACCAATGGTGTAGGCCATGGCCACAACGGTAAGACCAAAGGCGATAGCGACACCTACCACACCGGCAGGAGTGCCACAACCCAGGAACATGGCTGCACCGCAGCCAAGGAATGTGAGTACAAACGTACCCAGGCATTCAGCAACATACTTTTTCATAGTAAATAAAGATTAAGGTTTATAAACGTTCTTTCACTTGATAGCGGTTGCGTTCCGGAGCGGAACGGGCAATCATTTCTCCCAGAAAACCGGCCAGGAACAGCATTACGCCCAGTACAACGGCCAGCAGGGCCAGATAGAACAGCGGCTGATCTGTCACGGCACGGAACTTCAGTCCCTGCGCCTGATGCACCAGCTTGGCTGCGATAATCCAAACCGTCATAACAAAACCCACCAGGAACATGAGGATGCCGCTGGTGCCGAAGAAATGCATGGGCTTGCCGCCGAAGCGGGACAGGAACCACAGGCTCATCAGGTCCAGAAAGCCATGCACAAAGCGGTCCAGGCCGAACTTGGAAACACCATATTTGCGTTTCTGGTGATGCACGGGCTTTTCTCCAATTATGCCAAATCCGGCGTTCTTGGCCAGGTAGGGGATATAGCGGTGCATTTCCCCATAGACCTCTATATTTTTAACCACTTCCTGCCGATAGGCCTTTAAGCCGCAGTTCATGTCGTGCAGTTTGATGCCGGTGACCTTGCGTGCGGTCCAGTTGTATAGCTTGGAGGGCAGGTTTTTGGTAAGGGCGTTGTCTTTCCGATGTTGCTTCCAGCCGCTCACCAGGTCATAGCCCTCCTCCCGGATCATGCGCACCATCTCCGGAATTTCCTCCGGAGAGTCCTGCAGGTCCGCGTCCATGGTAATGACGATATCCCCCTGCGCGGCAGCAAAACCCTCATACAGGGCGGCCGATTTGCCATAGTTCCTGCGGAAGCGGATGCCCCGCACGAGACCCCCGATCAGGTCGGGGGGGACGGCCTTCCCGTCATGGCCGGCTTGACCGGCCATCTCCTGCACCACCGCCCACGAGCCGTCCGTGGAACCATCGTCCACAAAAATGAGCTCATAGGTGAAACCTTGCAGGGAACGGTCAATCCAGGCCTTGAGCTCCGGCAGGGACTCGGCCTCGTTGTACAGCGGAATAATGATAGACAGGTCCATAACTTATTGCTCGTCAGGGGTGTTCTGGTTATTCTGAGGGCCGTTGAACGGTCCGCCAAAAAGCTTTTGCAGAAAAATGTACCGGGACATGATGCTGGAAAGCACCGTGCCGTACAGGTAGCAGTAGGCCCATTGGAAAAGGAAGGTGAGCACCGGCAGTTTGTCCAGCATACCGTCCACCTGTTCCTGCTGCGAGGCGCTCATGGGCATGGCCTGGGAAACGGCGTTCACCAGTTCGTCCATGGTCTCCTGCGGCATGTACAGGATAATAAGGGCCTGGGCCGATGCCAACAGCAGGCCGCTCAGCAGCGCCGCACGCCGTCCCAGCAAAAAAGTATCGGTCATTTTTACGCCCTCGTACTTGTCCCGGAGGTCCAGCTGCACCTTTTTCATGAGGAGAATGCAGCCAAAAAATTCTACGGCCCAGAGGATGATGAAGGCGGCTTGCGACAGAAAGCTGCTTCCAGACAGGCCGGCAAGCTCCTTGAGCGCCAGGCAAGCCACCGACACCGCTCCAAAAAGCAGTCCGGCTTTTGCCGCTTCATTCCATATGGTTTTGTTGTCAATTGACATAATGTACAAATATACGCATTTTATTTGAGATATGGTTGCGGCCTGGCCGGCACATGGAATTCCGGTTGCCTGCCGGGAAAAAATTCCTATATTTGTAAGTTGCTAATAGAAAAACGCTTATGCTCCTGAAAAAATTCACCACGGAAGTCATGGAAAGAACCGACGACAAGGGAAACGCCATCACCATCTATCGCTCCGGCTACAAGGGCGTCGGGGAATTCAAGGGATTTGTGTGGACAAGGGAAATCGGCCCGAGCCCTTATGCGGCCGACAAGTACAGCCTTTCCTGCCATTGGGGCGTGGCGGGAGAGGAGAACGACCTCCGGACCTATGAAAACAGCCTTTCGGAGCCCCCTGGAGACAGGCCGCTTTTTGGCCACTTCTATTTTAGCGAGTACAAGCCTTTACCAAAAAGATTGGTAAGATTGGGTGCGCCATCCGCGCCCGCGTATTGCGGAGAGCACAAAGACCATACTCCCCATGGCCTGGGTTCCTGGTTTTATCACAATCCCTGTCGATGCGCAGAACTTCCCGGCCTGTGGAAAGAAGGGAAACTCACGCACATCCTCGTCTGTGGTGCCCTGGTGCCGGATGGCAAACCCGCCACCAAGGAGCAGGCCATGGCCATGGCTAAAATTTACGACAACATAGCTATGGTTTGCAGCGGTGTGCGCGGCGATGAAGAACTTGCCGTCGCGTATTACTTGAAAGCGGCGGCCGTTACCGCTCCTTATACGGACGATGCAGCATTGCTGGAAGAAGGTGCCCTGAGGTATCGCGCCCTCTCCCGGCTCACCGGAGGTTATGAAGGGAAAGAGGCGGAGCTCAGAAGGCAGGCTATCGCACAGATTACGGACAAGGCCCGCAAGGCGGACGCCCTATGGCGGCTGTTCCTGTCCGGTGAGGATAAGGGTGTTCTTGAGGAATACATTGCACAGGCTCCCCAGGACCATCTGCGCCTGTTTATCGCCCACAAAACCCTGGAGCACCATGGGGAAGCCCTGACGCATCTGAATGCCCTCATCGGGAGCTTTGGGATGGAAAGCCGGCTGGAGGGGGAAACGCCTTCTTTCAAGGCCGGCTTCCAGGCCGACGGCCATTTCGTCGGCCTGGTGTGGGAAAAGGTGTATGGCAGGCGGGGAGGCAACAGCTGCGACATGACTTTCGGCCTCGAGGGCGAGGAGGGAATTGACGTCCTGGACTGGCCGTCGCGTGCGCTTCCCATCCGGCCCGATGCCGAGTACTATAGCGCCGACATAAACCTCAATACCGCGACGATGGAATCATCGGCCTGGTACCCTGCCGTAATCCTGATTGAAGAAAAGCCCCTGGAAGTGTTCTGCGGCATGCACTGTGGCGGCGTACGCAACGGACTTGGCTCCGTTTACCATTTCGACCGGGAGCAGCAGGGCCGGATGTCGGAGCTCCAGGGCCTCTGGCTGGACGGAAAACTCACGCACGTCCGAAGCGGTGAGCGGCTCATTCCCCTGGACGGCCCCATCGGCCAGTAAGACGCGCTCCGTCTCCTTAAAATCTATAAGAACCTTGCCGATGCTTCCGCTCCCGGGACGTCGGCCCGCTATTATGAAAAAGCGCTGGAAATGGGGCTCCGCTTACGTGACCCTTCCCGCGAAGGACTGCTTATCCTGGCCGATACGTGCAGGCACATGCCCGGGAAGGAGGCCGGGTACGTGACGTACCTCACCCGTGCAATGGACCGCTTCGGCAACAACGCCGCCCTTGCCTGGGAACTCTTCGAATTCCTGGACGGGAAGCAGGCGCCCGGTGCCGATGACGCCCTTCGCCGCTACTTGGATTCTCCGGATGGAGAGGCCGAAAAACGCCTTCTGGCCGTGCGCAGGCTGCATCGGGAGGATATGGAGGAAGAAGCCTTCCTGGCAACCTTCGGCATGGATTCCTGGGACAACGAATACACCATGGATCACGGAGACTTTGACTGCAGGGCATCCATGACGGTCCAGGGTTTCCGGGCACAGGGAAAGTTTTATGGCTATGCTTGGATTGACAGCTACGACAGCGGCCATCCGCTTGCCGGTGACCCTTACACAAGCCACTCCTGCGGGATCCTCTGCGAAGAATACCGCGAGAAAGCCTCGCTGGAAGCCCATGTCCCGGACCTGAGGTGCGGTGTCTATTACAAGTTGGGCGAGGAAGGATATACCAAGATATATGGTGAGGCCTCCGAAGGACTGCGCATCGAGCAGGATTCCCAAGGCCGGGTGCTGTTCTGCGGCATGGTTTCCCCGGACGGCTTCCGCCACGGCCTCGGCACCGAATTCCTCTACGAGGACGGCCTGCTCCGCTCCATTTTCTGCGGATACTGGAAAAACGGAGAACGATGCCTCCGGGCAGACGGCGGCAAACTACAGAAGCTGGACAGACAATAATTGAATAAAAATTCGTATATTTGCAGGCTATTCATGCAATAGCGAGTGAAAGACATTTGTAAGTAATAAACTCAAAGCAAATTATGATTAACATTACGTTCCCGGATGGAAGTGTTCGTCAGTACGAGGCTGGCGTAACTGGTTATGAGATTGCCATGGGCATCAGCCCGCGTTTGGCAGAGCAGGTACTGGCGGTTCAGGTGAAGTATCCCACTGAGCCCGAAACTTCCCGTGGAACCACCATCGATCTTACCCGTCCCATCACGGAGGACTGCGCCGTTCGGCTCCTCAAATGGGAGGACGATGAAGCCAAGAAAGTGTTCTGGCACAGCTCTTCGCACCTGATGGCGGAGGCCCTGGAGGCCCTGTTCCCGGGCGTGAAGTTCGGCATTGGTCCGGCCATTGAAAACGGTTTCTATTACGACGTGGACATGAACGGCCGCACCCTCACGGACGCGGACTTCAAGGCCATCGAGAACAAAATGCTGGAGCTTGCCCGTCAGAAGCAGGACTTCCAGCGCATAGAGGTTTCCAAGGCCGATGCCATGAAATACTTCACCGAGAAAGGGGACCCGTACAAGCAGGAACTCATCTCGGAGCTGGAAGACGGCACAATTACATACTATACCAACGGCCAGTTCACGGACCTGTGCCGTGGCCCGCACTTGAAGAACACGGAGGTCATCAAGGCCGTGAAGGTGCTCTCGCTGGCCGGTGCTTACTGGCGGGGCGATGAAAAACGCCAGCAGCTCACCCGTATCTACGGCATCACCTTCCCCAAGGCCAGCATGCTCACCGAGTATCTGCAGGTGCTGGAGGAGGCCAAGAAGCGGGATCACCGCAAGATTGGCAAGGACATGGAACTGTTCACCTTCTCGCAGCGCGTAGGCGCCGGTCTGCCCCTGTGGCTGCCCCGCGGCGCCGCCCTGCGCAACACCCTGCAGGCCTTCCTGTCCAAAAAGCAGGCGGAATATGGCTACCTGCCCGTGGTAACGCCCCATATCGGCGGCAAGGAACTCTATGTGACTTCCGGCCACTACGCCAAGTACGGCAAGGATTCCTTCCAGCCCATCCACACCCCGCAGGAAGGGGAGGAGTACCTGCTCAAACCCATGAACTGCCCGCACCACTGCGAGATTTACCGCAGCGCCCCGCGCAGCTACCGTGACCTGCCCCTGCGCTTTGCCGAGTTCGGCACCGTGTACCGCTATGAGCAGAGTGGTGAACTGCACGGACTTACCCGTGTACGCAGTTTTACGCAGGATGATGCCCATATATTCTGCCGTCCCGATCAAGTGAAAGATGAGTTTATTCGCGTGATGGAAATCATCCAGATTATCTTCGGCGCACTGAAGTTCGATAACTTTGAAGCCCAGATTAGTTTGCGTGACCCTAACGACAAGGAGAAGTACATAGGTTCTGACGAAGTATGGGAGCAGGCCGAACGTGCTATAATCGAAGCATGTGAGGAGAAGGGTCTGAAGACAACTACCGAACTGGGCGAAGCTGCCTTCTACGGCCCCAAACTGGACTTCATGGTAAAGGATGCCTTAGGTCGCCGTTGGCAACTCGGTACTATACAGGTCGACTATAACCTGCCCGAGCGCTTCCAGCTCGAATATGTTGGCGAAGACAACCAAAAGCACCGTCCCGTCATGATTCACCGTGCGCCCTTCGGCAGCATGGAACGCTTCGTGGCTGTACTCATCGAACATACCGCCGGCCATTTCCCCCTTTGGCTCTGCCCCGATCAGGTCGCTATTCTGCCAGTTAGTGAAAAGTATAACGAATACGCAAAGAAACTGCTCCGCTATTATGACGAGAATGGCGTGCCGGCCGTTATCGATGAGCGCAATGAGAAAATCGGTAGAAAGATTCGTGACAACGAACTGAAACGCATCCCTTATATGCTCATTGTTGGTGAAAAAGAGCAAACAGACGGCACCGTAAGCTTCCGCAGACAAGGTGGTGGAGAGCAAGGTGTTCTGAAATTCGAGGATTTTGCAAATAAAATTCACGAAGAGGTGCGAAATATGACAGAAAAGTATTAAATTTGCACCCGATTTTAAAATAATTAATGAAGAAAGACAACGCAAAGCTTCAGTATCGCGTCAACGAGCAGATTCGTGTTCGCGAGGTTCGTATTGTCGGAGACGGTATAGAGTCAACGGTACTCCCCACCTTTAAAGCCTTACAAATGGCTGAACAACGCGGTGTAGACCTTGTGGAAATTTCGCCAAATGCTGAACCGCCAGTATGCAGGCTCATCGACTACAGCAAATTCCTCTATCAGCAGAAGAAGCACCAAAAGGAGA
>DFFY01000039.1:9885-12652 GCA_002371115.1 Bacteroidales bacterium UBA3764 | reverse complement strand
CGGAAATGGCGCCGCAGGCAATGGTAATAAACAGGCACGGGAAAATGGGCTGGTCCTTGAGCCCTACCTTGTCCTGCCAGCCGCCCAGGCCGTCCCAGATTTCCGGCAGTTGCGGCCATTTGACAAACAGGCACACCATGAGCGCCACGGCCATAAAGAGCAGCGCCACGGCAAAAACAGGATAAATTTTTCCGATAAGCTTGTCGATAGGCAGCAGCGTCGCTATAACATAATATAGGAAGATGATGCCCACCCACAGCATGATGGCCTGGCTGGTGCCGTCGCCGGCCATGTCGCCCAGAATGAGCGCCGGGCTGTACACGAACACCGTTCCCACCAGTGTAAGCAGCACCAGGGAGAACACCAGCATCACAATCTTGGTGCCCTTGCTCATGTACTTGCCCACCAGTTCGGGCACGCCCACACCGCCGTTCCGCACGGACATCATGCCCACCATGTAGTCGTGCACGGCACCGGCAAAGATGCAGCCGAACACAATCCACAGGTAGCTGGCCGGGCCGAATTTAGCGCCCATGATGGCGCCGAAGATAGGCCCCGTTCCTGCAATATTCAGGAACTGCACCATGAACACGCGCCAGGACGGCATGCGGATAAAGTCCACCCCGTCCGCCTTGGTGATGGCCGGCGTGGGCCGCTTGGGATCCGGGCCGAACATCCGGTCCACAAACGCACCATAAATCACATACCCCAAAACAAGGGCTACAATGCTGAGAAGAAATGAAAACATAGATTCTTCGCTTTACTCAGAATGACATTATTCAAAAAAGCTGAAATGCACGCGGCCGTAGCAGCGTTCTTTCACAAAATGGAGATGATTCACAAAGCTGTGCTCTCCGCCGTGTTCCAAGATAAAATAACGCTCCGGATGCAGGATGCCGGCGGCGAACACCAGGTCCGGCAGGTTTTCCAGCCCCTCCAGCGCATACGGCGGATCCGCAAACACAATGTCGAATTTTTCCCGGCAGATGGGCAGGAAGTCGAACACATTGTCCCGCACCATGGTTACGTTGGAAAGCCCCAGGCGCTGTGCCTCCGTTTTGATGAACGATGCGTTCTCCCGGGCCATTTCCACCGAATATACGCGCGCAGCGCCACGGGAAGCGAATTCAAAGGCAATGGAGCCGGTTCCTCCAAAGAGGTCCAGCACCTTCAGGTCCTCGAACTCGTATTCGTTGTCCAGAATGTTGAACAGTCCTTCCTTGGCAAAGTCCGTAGTGGGACGGGCCTTGTAGCCCACCGGCGGGGCAATCACTTTCCCTTTCAGTTTTCCGCCGATAATCCTCATAGCTGCACCACCCCCTTGAAGTATCGGTACAGGGACATCTCCGCCTCCGGGTCCAGCGGCGTGCGGAAACACACGGTAGAAACCTCCGGATTCAGCTGCAAGCGCTTCATACTCAGGAAGATAAAATATTCCGCCGTAGTGAAGTCCGGGGCAGCGAACACGTTGGCCAGACAAAGACTCTTGCCCTGGGCTATCACCAGGTGCAAGCAGCCGTCCGCCCACGAGGCTACAATTTTATTGTATTCCGAGAGCGTCTCCAGCTGCCGAAGCAGGTAATACATTTCCGGCAGCACGCGCACCGGCGTACCCGAAGCGGGCAGCACAGTTTGGGAAATCACCCGCGACAAAGACTCACCAATGGAATTGGAATATACCAACACGGCCGCCAGAGCGGAAATGTTCACCGACTCCACATAGTCCCCTTCCTCCAGCGCCGCCACCTCGGAAAGGGCGGGGCGGGCCGCACCGGGATTATAGAAACTTTCCGGAACCAGGGCCACCTTGGGCGTGAGGAGGGAAATCTCCACCTCACTGTAGCGGCGCTGGAACTCCGGCGTGGTAAAAAGGCGCTCCGCCCCCATCCAGGAAGCGCGGTGTTCCTCCTGTTCCGTCCGGGTCTTAAAAGAATATCCACTCAAGGAAACTTGAATGGATATTCCTGTATATGGGGTATGCGTCTGGTCCATGGAGGACTATTCCCAGTTACCGGCGTTGTTGTTAGGAGCGGTTACGCTACCAACCTGCAGGCCTTCGTACTTGTTCTGGTCACGGCACTCGGCATCCTTGTTAATGCGGAGCTGGTTATCCATGCCCTTGCACAGGGCCTTGTAAGGCATACGGGCCTCGAACAGAGGAACCTGGACACCGGAAACCGTCTTGATGGTGGATTCCATTTCCGTGAGCTGCTTGCCGGAGAAAGGAATGTAGAACAGGGAGTCGATGCAGAAGTCCGGACGGCTGCGGAAGAGGGTGTCCTTCACGGAAATTTCCGTAACGGTGGAGAACACCACCTTGGTGCCGGCGGCATACGCTTCCTGCAGTTTGGCAGTCATTTCTGCGGGTTTGAGGCGCTTGTTGGCCTTCTTGATGGCCTCGGTGTTGGCTACTGCCAGGGAGTCATCGTTGGAGCCAATCTGCATCACGATGTCCATCTTGCCGGTTTCGTAGAAAATCTTGAGGGAATCCACGGAAGGGCTGAAACGACCATTGACGCTCTTGAAAGCGACCTGAAGCGTACGGATATCCTTCAGACGCTGAATACCGACCTCGGAACGGGCTTTGAGCTCATTGTTGAACTTAACGGGCTTCTGGACACTTTTGACGGTGACCCAGACAAGCAGGCAGATAATGGCGGCCAGGGCAATTTCAATGCCGATTTTTAAACCTTTGTTCATTATTTTAGTGTTTTATAATTTTCAAACTTCCGACAAAGTTAAAAAAATCATTTCTCAAAAGCAATAA